>NZ_AP031575.1:300000-560000 GCF_040436405.1 Marinomonas sp. THO17
TCTTACCGCAAACATATCCAGCGCTAATTTGGCACGTTCGTCCCCTGATACCATCGCGTCTTCAAGGGTTCGACAGTCGTTCGACAGTTCAGAAATACCCAATAAGCCGCTTTGTTTGTTCAGAATGTTTAGCGCTTCTTCTGCACTGATATTTTTGGCCTGCATAATGAAAGTCAGTAGGCTTGGGTCCAGACTACCCGAGCGTGTGCCCATCATCAGGCCTTCCAGTGGTGTGATGCCCATACTGGTATCCGAAGATAGGCCGTGATGAATGGCACAGGTGCTGGCACCATTGCCAAGGTGGGCTACCAAAACACCTTGTTGATCACTGTTTGGCGCTAATTTAGCAAGTTGTTGACTAATATAGCGGTAACTGGTGCCGTGAAAACCGTATTTACGGAAATGGTGTTCACGATAAAACTCCATAGGAATAGGGTAGAGGTATTGCTCTTGGCTCAGTGTCTGGTGGAATGAGGTATCAAATACCGCGACTTGCGGAAGGCCTGGGAAGAAGTTCATGGCAACATGAATACCTTGTATATGCGCAGGATTATGCAAAGGTGCCAAGCTGCTGCACTCGCGAATGCCATTAATGACCTCTTCATCGATCAATACTGACTGACCAAAGGTTTCGCCACCATGCACAATACGGTGGCCTATGCCCATCATGCTGTCGCGAATGTCGGCATGTTGATCAAGCCATAGTTTGATCTGTTCCACTGCGTTTTCATGGCTGCTGACTGTGAGATGAGTGAGCTCTTTTTGTCCCTGATACTTAAAGGTAATGGTGCTGTTATCCGAGCCAAGCTGATCTGCAATGCCTTCAAAAAGAGTGTCTTGTCCAGAGTTTGCCAGCATGGCAAATTTTAATGATGAACTGCCACAGTTAATTACTAAGATGCTGTCTTTCATTATTTCTCCTGAGACACGCGAAGGGATAAATCGATTGCGCTAATGTGTTTGGTAAGAGCACCAATGGAAACATAATCAACGCCAGTGGCGGCAACAGCGGAAAGGCGGTCTTGATCCATATTGCCTGACGCCTCAAACTTCACCTGATCTTTGTATTTTTGTACTGCAGTACTCATATCTTCATATGAAAAGTTGTCTAGCATAATAATGTGAGCGCCAGCTTTTACCGCTTCATCTACTTCCGCAAGACTTTCAGTTTCAATTTCAATGGTCTTACCTGGCGCTATTTGTTCAGCCATGGCAACGGCTTTAGTAATCGACCCTGCTGCCATAATATGATTTTCTTTGATGAGAAAAGCATCATACAAACCAATACGGTGATTCTGTCCACCACCGGTCCGCACAGCATATTTTTGTGCCAGTCTCATACCGGGTATGGTTTTGCGAGTATCAAGAATGGTCAGTTGAGTGTCTGCAACTATTTGACAATAATGATGTGTCTCAGTCGCAGTGTAAGATAGAGTTTGAAGAAAATTTAAAGCAGTCCTTTCACCAGTTAAAATACTTCTGGCGTGTCCTTTGAGTGTTAAAAAGACTTCATTGGCTTGGATTAAATCCCCATCTTGTTTATGCCAAATTAAAGACACATTTTCACCTAACTGGGAAAACACTTCGTTTGCCCAAGCCTGGCCACATAGTACTGCTTCTTCTCGACTGATTAGGTTAGCGGTAATAATTTGATCATAGGGGATTAATTGAGCAGTAATGTCGCCACTGCCGATGTCTTCTTTTAGTGCAAAAGCAACTTGAGTTTTAATGTGCTCAATCAGTTGAGCGTCCAACGGGCTCATGTAATGTCCTAGTTAACGTTTTTCTTGAGTGCATTATTGTAGCTCTATATTGTGATGTCGTCAGTGCTGATTTCACTATTATGATTGATTTATATGACTTTCCGCAGCACATTCAAAGAAATAGATGATTTAACTAATAGGCATTTTTTAAACAAGGTACGAACAAGTCCACTGACTAAGGTAAGCTTCTCCTGCGTTGCTCTAACCCCCAACATCCATGTGATGTTAGAAGATTTATTCGCACCTTTCTAAACTGAGTAAATTTTGTATTAGTTAATGAGGTACAAAATGAGTGCCGATTGTAAAAAAATAGTGCATATTTTGTTCAAAAATAAGTTTATATTTATGAATTATAGTCTCCATAAGTTTTGTGAATATGGAATGATGTGGTTAGACTGAGTCAGATTTGCTCGGACTTACACCCTATTTTTGTCAATAATATGTAATGTTTTAAAGCGACAAAAGTGCTCTTTGTCAGTTTGACATGAGTTGTTTGGCTAGGCGATTTCTTGTTTAGGTGTTAACCTTACGCCCAAATTAGAAGAGCATAAGATTGAAATGAACCCGTTTTACGGTAATCGGGTAAGGATATAGAACACTTCATTTGCGCTTTCTATTTTGCGTTTTTAAAGTACTGTATTTAAATTTTACGTATCCAAACTTGGAGTGAAGGCTAGGTAAAATTTTTAATAAGAGGTCTGTTGAACCAGACCAAAATGGAAGCGGGCCGACCAGCGTATTTCAGTTGGTGGTCGACGCAATGGCACAAAATTAAAACAACAAACATGACCATTGATGCAGATAAAACGACACCGTCCTCCAAAGAGAAGGGTGTCCTTTTATCAAGGTCGACTGAAACAAAATGGTGTAAAACATTGTTTGTTTCTGGCTCGTTTAAGTAGCTGTTGGTGTTTACTAAAAAGTGAACGTCAATGGTTAAGTATCTGTTCTAATAGCGGGAGTTATTAACACGATGACTGAGCAGCATATTCTCGAAGACATCGATCCAATTGAAACCAAAGAATGGGTCGATGCGCTTGAGTCTGTCCTTCGCGAAGAAGGTCCTGATCGCGCGCAATACATTTTAAATCGTCTGAACGGTGAAGCCTCTAAAGCAGGTACTTCCCTTCCAGCCTCCATCACAACTGCTTATCGCAATACGATTGCCCCTGAAGACGAAGCGCCTTTACCTGGCGATGTTTTCATGGAACGCCGTATTCGTTCCATCATTCGATGGAATGCCTTAGCAATGGTAATGAAAGCGAACCGTGAAGATTCCTCTCTTGGCGGCCACATTACCAGCTTTTCATCTGCCGCTACACTTTACGATATCGGTTTTAACCACTTCTTCCGTGGTAACAGTGAAAAGCAAGAAGCCGACATGGTCTTTTTCCAAGGTCATATCTCTCCTGGTATTTATGCACGTTCATATATCGAAGGGCGTTTGACTGATGAGCAACTCGATAACTTCCGTCGTGAAGTGGATGGTAAAGGTATTTCTTCATACCCGCATCCTTGGTTGATGCCGGATTACTGGCAATTTCCAACGGTTTCTATGGGTCTTGGACCATTGCAAGCTATTTATCAAGCCCATGTGATGAAGTACCAACACAGTCGTGGCTTGATCGATCAAGGTGATCGTAAAGTCTGGGCTTTCCTGGGAGATGGTGAATGTGATGAGCCTGAATCTTTAGGTGCTATTGCTCTTGCTGGTCGTGAGAAGCTGGACAATTTGATCTTCGTGATCAACTGTAACCTACAGCGTCTTGATGGCCCGGTACGTGGTAACAGTAAAATCGTGCAAGAGCTGGAAGGCGTTTTCCGCGGTGCTGGTTGGAATGTTGTTAAGTGTCTATGGGGACGTCATTGGGATCCTCTGTTTGAAAAAGACACCAAAGGTTTGCTGGTTAAGCGCATGAATGAAGTGTGCGATGGTGAACTGCAAAACTACAAAGCGAATGGCGGTGCGTACACTCGCGAGCATTTCTTTGGCAAATACCCTGAATTGCTAGAAATGGTCAAAGACATGACTGACGATGAGATCATGAATCTCAATCGCGGTGGTCACGATCCATACAAGGTTTATGCAGCTTATAAAGAGGCGACTTCTCACAAAGGTCAACCGACAGTTGTTTTGGCGCAAACCGTTAAGGGTTACGGCATGTTCAAAGCGGCTGAGGCGCAAAACACAGCGCACCAGACGAAGAAGTTGGATGAAGAGTCTTTAGCTCAATTCCGTGATAAGTTTGGTATCCCGATCAGCGATGAAGAGCTGAAGGACCTGCCTTACTATCGTCCGGCAGAAGACAGTCCTGAAATGCAATACTTGCGCGCTCGTCGTAAAGAGTTAGCGGGTGATTTCCCTGTTCGTCGCCGTGACTGTGAAGCACTTGAAGTACCTTCTTTGGAAGCTTTCAAAGCACAAATCGCGGGTACTAAGGGGCGTGAAATTTCAACAACCATGGCATTCGTGCGTGCTTTGAATGTAATGGTTAAAGATAAGCAGATTGGTCCACGTGTAGTGCCTATTCTAGCTGATGAAGCGCGTACTTTCGGTATGGAAGGTATGTTCCGTCAGTTGGGTATTTACTCTTCTGAAGGTCAGCGTTACACGCCACATGACCATACTCAGATCATGTACTATAAAGAGTCTGAAGACGGTCAAATTCTGCAAGAAGGTATTAACGAAGCGGGTGCTTTCTCTTCTTGGTTGGCTCTTGCTACTTCTTACAGTAACAGTAATCTGCCGATGATTCCTGTTTACATCTATTACTCTATGTTTGGTTTCCAACGTGTTGGTGATTTGGCATGGGCGGCAGGTGATTCTCAGGCTCGTGGTTTCTTGATTGGTGCCACCGCTGGTCGTACTACACTAAACGGCGAAGGTCTGCAGCACGAAGATGGTCATTCTCATATTTTGGCCGGTACGATTCCAAACTGTGTGTCTTACGATCCGACTTATTCTTATGAAGTAGCGGTTATCGTTCAAGATGGCTTGCGTCGTATGTACAAAGAGAAAGAGAGCGTTTTCTATTATCTAACTGTAATGAATGAAAACTATGCTCACGAAGATATGCCTGAAGGTGTTGAAGAAGGCATTATTAAGGGTATGTACAAGCTGAAATCTCACGCTAAGAAAACCAATAAGAAACAGGTTCAACTGCTTGGTTCTGGTGTGATTTTGCGTGAAGTAGAAGCTGCTGCTGAGATTCTATACAAAGATTACGGTGTTAATTCTGACGTATGGAGTGTGACATCTTTCAATGAATTGCGCCGCGAAGGTTTGGATGCAAGTCGTTGGAACATGCTACACCCAGAAGAAGCACCACGTTTATCTTACGTTGAGTCTTGCTTAAATGACAAAGGTCCTGTGATTGCATCAACTGACCACGTTAAGTTGTTTGCTGATCAGATCCGTCCATTCGTTAATGGCACTTACAACGTACTAGGTACAGACGGCTTTGGTCGAAGTGATACTCGCGCTAAATTGCGTCACTTCTTCGAAGTTAACCGTTACTGGGTGGTTGTATCTGCACTAAGTGCATTGGCGAAAGACGGTGTGATTGATGCATCTGTAGTGAGTGAAGCGATTGCTAAGTTCGATTTAGATCCAAATAAACCGAATCCAGTTATTTGCTAACTACTGTACAAGCTAGGTATCAGGCTTCGCTTTAATGAAGCCTGATAAGATTTTATGTTTGATGCGTCTAAACGACAAAGGAGATTTCTGTGAGTACTGAAATCATTCGAGTACCGGATATTGGCGGTGCGGCTGATGTCGATGTTATCGAAATCAGTGTTAAGGTTGGCGATACAATCGAAGCTGACCAATCAATTATCGTTTTGGAGACAGACAAAGCGTCTATGGACGTACCTGCTCCTAAAGCGGGTAAAGTTACGGCTATTCATATTAAAGAAGGCGATACTGTTTCAGAAGGCGATGACATTCTTACCATTGAACTAGAAGCTGGTGCATCCGAAACAGCGCCTGCTGTTGAAGAAGAGACAGCACAAGCAGCGCCAATGACAACAGCTGCCAGTGAGCAGACTGTGATGGTACCAGACATTGGTGGTGCAGAGGGTGTTGATGTCATTGAAGTATGCGTTGCAGAAGGCGATGATGTTCAAGAAGGCGACTCCATTATTGTGCTGGAAACGGATAAGGCATCGATGGACATTCCGTCTCCTTTTAGCGGCAAAGTCGTTAAGCTGATGATCAAAGAAGGTGATACAGTTTCTGAAGGTGACGAGATTCTTGCTGTAACGGTTGAGGGTGCAGCTGCGCCTGTTGCTGAAGCGAAATCAGAGCCGGCTCCGGCGCAATCGGCATCCGCACCTATAGCTGGTGGTGTTGAAGCGGTAAATGTACCAGACATAGGTGGTGCAACGGACGTTGATGTCATTGAAGTGTCTGTTGCTGTAGGTGATAAAGTAGCGGAAGGCGATTCCATCATTGTGTTGGAAACCGACAAAGCCTCTATGGACATTCCTGCACCTAAATCTGGTACAGTCAAATCTCTTTCTCTTAAGGAAGGCGACAAGGTATCTGAAGGCACCTTGATTCTTGAACTTGAAGTGGAAGGCGATGTTGCAGCACCTCAAGCGCCAGCGACGCCTGAGAAAGTGGCTGCGCCTGCTGCCCAATCTCCAGCAACTAAAGCGCCTGCGAAAGCAGCGCCAGAAGTAGATCAATCTGCGGTGCTAGCTGAGCCTTCTAAGAAAGTTCATGCTGGTCCAGCGGTACGTATGTTGGCTCGCGAGTTAGGTGTTGACTTGTCATTGGTTCGTCCAACAGGCCCACGTAACCGAATCTTGAAAGAAGATTTGCATGCCTATGTGAAAGCAGCGGTGCAAAAAGCCGCTTCTGCTCCAGCAGCAGGTGCCACAGGCGGTGCTGGTTTACCAACTGTTCCAGACCAAGACTTTAGCAAGTTCGGTGAAGTCGAAGTTGTTAAAATGAGCAAGATCCAGCGCTTGACGGCTGAGAACATGGTGCGCAACTCACTTGTTGTGCCACAAGTGACTCAGTTCGACAAAGCGGATATTTCTAACCTAGAAGAGTTCCGTAAGAGCTTGAAGCCAGAAATGGAAAAACAAGGTGTGAAATTGACGCCTCTGCCATTCCTGATCAAAGCGGTTGCACAAGCTATGGTGGCGAATCCTTCTTTCAATGTGTCATTAATGTCTGATGGTGAAAGCTATGTACAGAAGCATTATGTGCACATTGGTATTGCGGTCGATTCTCCTGTGGGTCTTGTGGTGCCTGTATTGCGTGATGCGGATAAGAAGTCCGTGGTACAGATAGCTAAAGAAGCAGGTGAGTTAATCAAGAAAGCGCTTGATAAGCAGCTTAAACCTGCAGATATGCAAGGCGGTTGTTTCACTATCTCTAGTCTAGGTGCTATTGGTGGTACTGGCTTTACTCCTATCGTTAACTGCCCAGAAGTGGGTATCTTAGGTGTGTCTAAAGCAGACATTGAGCCTCGTTGGAATGGTAAAGAGTTTGAACCTCGCACCATGTTGCCACTGTGTCTATCTTATGACCACAGGGCAATCAACGGTGGTGATGCAGGTCGCTTCCTGACTTACTTAAATGCTTTGTTGAGCGATGTACGTCGTTTAACTTTGTAATCTGAGTATTTAAATTTGAAAAGCCGCTCGTTGAGCGGCTTTTTTATTATTTGTTCACAAAAAGTAACTTGGTAAAAATCGCATAGTAAAACTATAATTATACTGTTCAAATATACAGTGTATTGAGTATTAAATATGCGTTTAACTTATCTTGGAGCATCTGGCTCCGCTTCATATATTGCGGAAAACAGTATTTTGATTCCACTTTATGGGGAATCTGTGTCTGCAGGTTTTCCTTCTCCAGCTCAGGACTTTGTTGAGAAAACTCTGGATCTAAATGAGTTGTGTATACCGCATCCGGCAGCGACCTTTTTTGTACGAGCACAAGGCGATTCAATGATAGAGGCGGGTATCTACAGTGGTGATGTATTAGTGGTAGATCGTTCTTTATCAGCATCCCATGGTGACACTATTATTGCTTGTTTACACGGTGAAATGACAGTCAAGGTGTTGGAACTAAAACCTAATGTATTGTTAAGACCGAAAAATAAAGCTTATAAAGCGATTCCCATTACGGAAGAATCAGAGTTTGAAGTGTTTGGCGTCGTGACCAGTGTGATTCGTAAACTAGATCGCATGTAATGACAACCGTGTTTGCTTTGGTGGATTGTAATAACTTTTACGCCAGTTGTGAGCAATTATTTCGTCCAGATTTAAAGAACAAGCCTGTCGTGGTTTTATCCAATAATGATGGTTGTATTGTGGCTCGCTCACAGGAAGCTAAGACGTTAGGGTTGAAAATGGGCGTTCCTATGTTTCAGGTGCAAGCAGATATTGAGAAGCATAATGTCGTGTGTTTTTCCTCTAACTATGCTTTGTACGCGGATATGTCGAATCGAGTCATGACATTGTTGGAACAAGAAGCACCACAAGTCGAGGTGTATTCTATTGACGAGGCGTTTTTGGATCTGAGTGGCGTATCGGCAGTGGAAGATTTATTGTCTTTTGGCCAAGCTGTCAAAGCTAAGGTGGATAAATGGACAGGAATTAGTGTGGGTATCGGCATTGCCCCGACGAAAACACTGGCTAAATTGGCGAACTATGCCGCGAAAAAATATCCAGCAACGGGCTCTGTGGTCGACTTGATGAGGCGGGACAGACAGCAGCGTCTACTCGCCTTGACGGATGTGGGAGAAGTTTGGGGGGTAGGACGACGCTTGAGTAAGCGACTGCAAGAACAGGGAATTTATACTGCTTTAGATCTAGCGCGCACGGATCCTAAAAGAATTCGCCATGAGTATTCTGTGGTATTGGAACGTACGGTGCGAGAGCTTAATGGCGAGTCCTGTATTGCTTTGGAGTCTGTTCGTCCAGTAAAGCAGCAGATTATTTGCAGTCGCTCTTTCGGTCATAAAATTACTGAATCTAGAGAGTTGCGCGAAGCCATATCTAAATATACCTACCGCGCAGCGGAAAAATTACGGGCAGAGCAACGTTTGTGTCGAGTGATGAGTGTCTTTATTCGTACTAGCCCTTTTATCAAAAATGCGCCTTTTTATAGTAAAAATTTGTCGGTAGAGCTGCCTTGTCCAACCGATGACACACGAGATCTACTGGCAGTTGCTAATAGCATTTTTCGACGTATTTGGCGGCCAGGTTTTCGCTATATGAAGGCTGGTGTGATTTTATCGGATTTTTATGAGCCGGGAAGTTTTCAGGCTGATTTGTTTTCTCCTGTAGGGAGTAGGCGTCATGCAAAGGGAATGATGAAGGTGCTTGATCAGATCAATCATAGTGGTATTGGTCATGTTTTCTTTGCTGCGCAGGGTGTCTCTCCCCAATGGACAATGAAGCGTGACTATTTGTCGCCTCGCTACACAACTTGCTGGCAAGATTTACCCCGTGTGAGTTAAAGACGTGTTGGGAAATGAGTTAAGGGAGTATCGGGAAAATAGAGAGTTGACATATTTTCTGTATCAAAATATGTCAACAAAGCGAGAGTATTTGAAGCCAATGGATAGCTAAGAGACTTTTCGCAGGAGAAGGGTTGAGGTTAGTGATCAGACTTGGTATCTGTTGTCTTGTCTGCGTCTTTTGGCTGATGGTTATTTGCCTCGACTAATCCCGCTTCCCTTTGAACTGCTGCTAGTACGCCACGAAGTATACCCAGTTCTTGTTTTTCGGGGCGAGAGCGGTTAAAGAAACGATGCAGCTTGTCCAGAACCTTACCCGGATGGTTACGAATAATAAAATTGATCCCGTATAAGGTTTCTTCTAAGTGCTGATAAAAAAGGTCCATATCCTTTTTATGCGGGTATTCTGGTGTTTCTTTGCTATGCAGGCTTTTATGTTGATTGGCCATCCAAATTTCGTAAGCAACAATTTGTACTGCTTGTGAAATATTTAATACTGGGTACTCATCATTGGCATCAATGTAAACTTGGCGATGACATTGAGCGATTTCTTCATTAAGTAAGCCTGTGGTTTCACGTCCAAAGACAATGGCCACTTGATGGTTAACCGCCTCGGGAATGACAGTTTCAGCACATTCTCGAGCATTCATAATAGGCAATTGAAAGGTGCGATGTCGGGCGCTAGTGCCAATGACCAAGCTGCAATCGGCTATAGCTTCTTCAAAGGTATCGACTATTGTGGCATTTTCTAGTAAATCGACGGCACCTGCTGCGCGACTAGTGGCTTCTTCAGAAGGGTAATCATTAGGATCAACCAGGTACAGGTTAGTTAAGCCCATATTCTTCATGGCCCGTGCAATAGCACCCACATTACCCGGATGAAAAGTATTGATTAATACAATGCGAATGTTATTTAACATGAATTTAACTGTCTCGTTTTTATAATCTGATTAAGTGAGCGATGAAGGGAAAATCAAGCTTTTCGTTATTTCTAATGCTCTGGAGGAGATTAGAAATCACTCAATGTCAGGGTTTGTTCTGTGCTGGCAAAATCCACTTTATCTAGGATAACACGGCGTTTGTCATTAAATAGAAACTGTTGACAAGCGTGATGATACAGGGAACCTGTCTCTAGTACCAATCGATATTGACCTTTTGGAATGAAGTTAGCGGCGAAGGCTTGCTTGCGGGCTAGAAAAATTGAAAAAGGTGGCTTTCCGTCATAAGACTGAAAGGTTAACAGACTTTGAGTAGGCAATTGATTGAGTATACGTAAGCGACTTTTACCCTGAGCGTCACCAATCAAATCACCATGATCTGGTGCTACTCCAGGGTAACCAATACAACCAGTGCGTCTTGCTAGCTGAATACTACCAAAGCCTGTGTTTTTTGCAGCTAGCCAACCATTTATGTTCTGGTAACGAACACTCAGCCAGTCACCTTGCTGATTAAAAACTTGTATATCCACTTGTGCAGGCACTTCTTCCAGTACACGACTTGATGCGTTAGGTTCAGCAAACAGCTCAGCTGTGTCTAAGGTGTAATTGGTTCCGATACGGTATTGTGGATACAACCCCGCTACATATTGATTGTTTGGTTGCTCGTTTGTGGTCTGTTGCTCATTGTCTTGCCAATACAAGGTGGCGTAAACGCCGGCTGCGAAAACGGCAATATAAGTGGCAGCGCGAAATGCGGCTTTGGCGGCATCAAGTTTTACGGAGTGAATTTTTTCTTCATTTGCTGAGGTGTGAGTCTGATTGTCAAATGGCTCATCAACAAAGGTGTGATAAGGGGGAATGTCGTATTGTTTGTGAGACTGATATGGGTTTTCTTTGTAGCCTTCTACGGTAAAGTTCTCTGATGCTTTAAAGGCTTCTTCGTAAATGGCTTTGATGCGCTTTTCGTTGAGAGTGTTACGTGCCGCTTTGATGGCTTCGTTACGAACCTTTTCTTGATGGGCGTTGTTGCGTTTCATTTCTTCATAAGCGCGTTGGCGTTCACGAATCAGTTCTTCTTGTTGTTTGTCCGATTGTTTATCCGTTTGTTGTTTAAAGCGGAAAGAGTTTGCTTGATAACTATCTGCCTCAGAAAAAGAAAAAGGTTTCCAGTCACTGGTTTGCGCCCCTTGGCGAATGGCATTTAAGACATTTTCATAGGCGGCTTGTAAACGTTGAAAATGTTCTGTTGTGTCGGTTTGTGGGTTTTTGTCAGGATGATATTTTCTAGCCAGACGTCGAAAAGCACTTTTGGCTTCTTGCTCGCTCGCATTGGTGGGTATTTCCAATAGCTGGTAATCGTCTATGAGGCTCATTGTCTTGATTAAGTCTGTATTCAATCTATACAAAAAGTCATTATGCCTGATTTATTAATTGGCACAAACTCTTATCTCACAACTGATTATATAGAATCTGAGTGATTGTTTTGCATGCGGTTTTGTTTGACCAATTGCTGGAGGTATTGCTCCGGCGACAGGGGTTCAAAGAGGAAATAGCCTTGACCTACTTCACATTGCCATTGTTTGAGTGCATTTAAGGTCGCTTCATCTTCAATGCCTTCAGCAACGCTACTGATATTGAGTTGCTGACACAAGCGAATCATATTCTGGCAAAGATATTGATTGGATTCTTGTTTGAATAATCCCATGACAAAAAATTGGTCTATTTTCAGTTCATTGGTTTTTAGTGACACCAAATTCAGCATAGAACTGTAACCAATTCCAAAATCGTCAATGGACAATTTAAAGCCAGCGGCATGCAATTTATCGACATTTTTTTGAACAATATCATTATTATGAAACATACTGGTTTCGGTGATTTCAATCGTAAAATGCTGTGGATTGAGAGCGAAGCGATGAACATCTTTGGTGACTTTATCGGCAAAGTCAGCGCGCAATAAATCTAGGGCCGATACATTGAGTGATAAACTGGTATAAGCCAGAATGGATTGATGTTGGCTGGCCCAAGTGAAGACCTTGTTAAGCAGCATTTCGGTTAATGGATAAATTAATCCAGATTGTTCAGCCAAAGGAATAAATTCGGTAGGAGATACTTGTCCTAATTGATCATTTTCCCATCTTAGTAATACTTCGCCACCAATGATTCGATTGGTCTTTAAACAGATTTGTGGTTGTACCTGATAATCCAATCTGGCGTGTAAAATATCTTCTCTGAGCAAGGTTAAAATGGTCAGTTGTTTAGCATAATCTTGTTTTAATTCATCCGTATAAGCCGCCCAGTTACCAGAAGAAAAAGTGACTGAATTGTGAGCGATAAGGGCATTTTGATAAAGCTTGTCTAAAGAGGTTGCTTGACTGGGAAACAAGGCACTGCCGATTTTATATTGATGTCGGAACTGAATTTTATTTAATAACATAGGGTATTCAAGTGCGGTTTGAATTTGAACAATCTGAGAGGCTAATTGATCAGGTGATAAACTGATGATAGCTATGTTTTTTGCTGTCATGCGAATCATTTTTTTATGACTTTTGTCAGGCAAAATGAACGACAGTAGGTTGGGTATGGTTTCTAATTGTGGATGAATGTCCAGCATGAGCTCTTGCATGACAGTATCGGCTTTTGCGGGTCCAAAGGCTTGGCTTAATGTTTGGTGATTAAAGATATCAATAATGATCAAAGCCATAGGCTGTTGACTGTTCAAACGAGATTCAATTTGGTTGGGGAGTTCGTCGTAGTAAAAAGAGCGATTCGGTAACCCAGTGGGTTGATCTGTTAATAATTGCAATTGACGATTACGATCACTGTGTTTGGCTTTGTCAGCTAAGGCAAATGAGAAGCCTAGTAATTGGACAATACTGAAGATAGGGAAAATGGCTGTGGTGATTGGGGTAATTGGAATTAATTGCCAGAACAGCATGGTGTTGAGAATCGAGCCAACAATAAGAAAAAGCCAAGAGAATAAATAGAAACGTACCACTAAGAAGCCTTTACGTAACGCCTTAATACCCCAATAGGTACAAGAGATAAAAAGAAAGGCTTCAATACCTGCAAAGAGTAATGCGCTGGTTTTTGTTTTAAACAGTGACACACAAACCAGAAAAAGAATGAATATCCAGTCGCCATAACGTGTCATGATGCTTTTGGCGGATGGTACGTTCACCTCTTTTAGAAAGAGGAGGCTGAAGCGATACAATACCCAAGCGCCTAAACCAAATACATAAAAAATGTTTGCGACTAGCCATTGACTTATAAATTCAGGAAACAACCAGCGGCTAAAACCATTGGTGATAGAAATGGCAATGAAGACCAAGGCGTTAAGTGCTAAGTAATAGACAAAGCCTGGCTGCCTTAACATGTTAAATACTAGGGCATTATGGGCTAATAAAATGAGCAAGGCACTGATAATTGCAGTCCAGAAAATGAGCTTTTGTTGGCGATTTTGTTCGGCCTCACTTTCATCAAGAATTCGTAGTGGTGTGAGCAAAGGGCTACTGCCAGCCTTACGAATTAACACTGTTGTTTCATTAAAAGGTGAGAGAGTTATTGGAACGAGAATGCCATCGTAAATGTTGGTTGATTTGTTCCAGTTTTGCAGCGCGCCTCGTTGCCATTGATCGACTAATTGACCATCATGAAAAACATAAAAGGTTAGTTGTTCAATCACATAGTAATCTAACTCTAAATAAACAACTTGCGTGTCAAAAGGGTAGGCTTTAGGGAAGCGAATTCGATGCCAGTATGCTGAGTCAGAAAAACCCTGTGACATTTGATATAGGTCTGATGTGTAAGACTGAGTTAATGCTTCCTGTGCCGTAATAGGTGACGTCTCAATAAAGGTTGGATAAGCATAGTGTGTTTGCTTAATTAGGGAATCGCTTCCCCAATTGAGACATGAAAAGAGGAGCAAAAAGCCGCTAAGAATAAAAGACTTAATACCATTCATACGAACAACTGACTCATGAAATTGACACAAAATGCCAAGTTTAGTCTTGCAATCAAAGTGTGTTTCTTAAAATATAGGTGAAAAATACCAATCTGTAGACTAGTTTAGGACATTTATGAATGACACTTTGACCCACCTTGACCAAAATGGTCATGCTCATATGGTGGATGTCTCCGATAAGAATCAAACCAAGCGTAGTGCGACGGCTCGAGCTTTGGTGAGTATGCAAGCGTCAACCTTGAGCAAAATATTAGCAGGTGGATTAGCGAAAGGTGATGTATTAGCCACGGCCCGCATTGCAGGGATACAAGCCGCTAAAAAAACCTCCGACCTGATTCCCTTATGCCATCCATTGATGCTGACGAAAGTTAGTGTGGATATTAAACAACTTAGTGCTACTCAGTTAGAAATATTGTGTACTTGTGCTTTGTCAGGCAAAACTGGGGTTGAAATGGAGGCCTTAACTGGTGCCAGTGTGGCGTCTTTGACTCTTTATGACATGTGTAAAGCGGTTGATAAGGGCATTACTATTGAGACATTAAAACTCTTAGAGAAGACGGGTGGCAAGAGTGGTGATTGGAGAGCAAATGATGACAACAATTAATGTCGTTTTTTTTGCTGCGCTGCGTGAGCAGATGGGCATTTCCAATTATTCGTTTGATCTTATTGAGGAAATGACAATTGGTGAGTTGAAGCATACTTTAGCGAGTCAGTTGGAGCAGGGGCGTTTACTGTTGGCCGAGGGTATTCAATCGTCTATTGATTTTGAATTCAGTCGTGATATCGATAGAGTGACCCATGATAGTAAAGAGGTGGCTTTTTTTCCTCCGGTAACGGGAGGCTAAATGATTCAAGTTCAGCAAGAAGATTTTAGTGTCGAGGTACTTTACCAAGGATTACGCAGTGAAAACATTACTGGTGCGGTGGCCATGTTTGTTGGTTTGGTGCGTGATTTTACCAGTTCAGAGACAGAATCTAGCTATTTTGAGTTGGAACATTATCCAGGAATGACAGAACACAACCTACAAGTCATTGTAGAGCAAGCACAGGCAAGATGGCCTTTGATCAAAGTTACTGTGGTTCACAGAGTGGGACGCTTGGCGATAAATGATCAAATTGTGTTTGTTGGTGTCAGTGCATCCCATCGGGCGGAAGCTTTTCAAGCCTGTGATTTTATTATGGATTATTTGAAAAGTCGGGCTGCTTTTTGGAAGAAGGAAAACCAAGGAAAACAGAGTCATTGGGTTTCAGCGCAAGATAAAGATGAGCAGAGTCTAAAACGCTGGGAATAGATAATAGCGATTTGTCCCTCATACCGCTTACTAAAGGAAAACGCTAGATCCTGCATGAATATAAGACACTAGAGCAGGGTAAGAGTCGTTGTCATAGTTATTGTACTGGCTCACGTTTCCCCTAATGCGGTCGTAAACTTTTTTTGCGTCCACTGGCATGACGCTCACGGTATTCCGTATCTATGTATTTGTCAGTGGTGGCCATGCTGGCGTGACCGGCATCTTCTCTAACATGTTCTTTAGGGCGAATTTTCACGTCCTCTGAAATACCTGTATGTCGAAGCCAGTGGACTGTAGCCACTCGTAAATCTTCTGCATCCGCTTGCATGCCATCAGCACACATGCGCTGATAGGCTTGATCAAAACAAAACTGAACTATATTACGAACCTGTCTCGTACTGGTCATCGCGCCTTGGCCACGATTTTTAGGAATCAAGGCTGTGTTTTCGGCAACCGTTGGTAAACTGGGTAAACCACGAAAACGACGGTAGCGGGTTAATGAATTTAGCATATCATCGGACACAGCAACCAAACGTTCTTTGTTTCCTTTCGATAAGACTTTAAACCACCAATGGCCATCGGCGTCTTTGGTAAAGTCACCCATGATAGGTGCTGAACGCTCATCTGCTACCAATTCAGAAATCCGCAAATACATGCCAAGCAAAGCATTCATAATAAAAAGAGTACGTTCATGGGTATTAGGGTCTTCTTCAGCCAATAATTCAGCGGTTTCTATTACATAGTCCCATTGTAGATTTGAAATACGGCGGATTTGTTTGCGTGAGATTTCTTTTTTAACAAATTTACTCTTCTGACGTATCAAGGCAACAGGGTTTTGCTGTACCGCATCTTCCTGCATTAAAAAGCCATAGTAAGAAGAAAGGATAGAAAAGGTAGCGCGTATGGCTGCTTGAGATAAAGCGTGAGTTTTGGTTTTTGGCGTATCACCATTTTTAAAAGCCAATTTACTGACATGGGCGACAAAAGGACGCCACTCTTTGTTTGGCGTTCTTTCTCCCATGTGTAATTTGAAACGTGCGACATTTTTGGTCCCTATCCAATCTTCTGGTGGTTCAATACAAAAATGAATGAATTCCTCAATTTGCTCACGTCTTAGCTCATGGGTTGGGCTATTCGCCATATGCCAAGACCACAAAAGCAATCGTTCTACCTCACGGCGATAAGAGTTAAAAGTGGCCTGTGAACCGTTGTAACTGTAGATAAAACACAAAGCTAACTGTAGATCACGCCGATATTCTGGCTTGCGCAAAAGGGCGCTATGTTGACTTAACGAGCCTGCTATTGTCTCAAACTGGGTAAAAGGGTTTGGTAGGTGTTCTAGATTGTCTATCAGTGCAATGGGCGCCATGGTATGTCTTCAAATCGTTAGTGGTCTTGTTATTTTTAATCAAGTCGCTTTGTATCTCAAGAAGAATAAAAAGTTCCTTGATAGTCATTTTTTTTAGAGGATTAATTTTTTATTCCTTATTTTCTGATTTTAAGGGTGTATTTTTGTGAGATTCCTTCAATTGTACAATTTTCTATTCATATTTTGAAAGAAGATGGAAACGAGTATAAAGGGGTTTTTATTTTATCTGAAGAAACTACTATATAAATACCAAAGCGAAACAGCTTTATGCTTTGTTAAATTAACAACCTCTAAGGAGTTCAATATGAAAATGTTAACTAAAGCCACTTTAACTCTTTTAACTGCCACAGCCATGACTTCTGCTTTTGCGGCATCTGATGGTAACTATTCAGATCGTATCCAAAGTACAAAGGCCGGTATCGAAGCTTTATCAAATACACTGGAAAAAATGGGTGCTAATGTTGATGTTTCGGTGGATTTGAACGGTGCTTATACACCTTCTCAAAAAGAAGCTGTCTACAGCGCTAAATATGCTGAATTACAAGATCAATTTGATGCACTTCATAATCAAGTTGCAGAATAAATTAAAAGATTATTCTTCTGATTAAACTCAACAAATGAAAAGGATATTACTATGAACACTTTAAATAAAACACTTTTAGCATTGGTTACTACCGCTGTATTTTCTAGCGCTGCAATGGCAACTTCTGATGAGTCTGTTTCGGATCGTCTAATGAGCGCGCGAGGCAGTGTAGAAGCCTTGGCGACAACCCTTGAAAACATGGGGGCTAACGTAGATGCTTCTGTTGATCTAAACGGTGCCTACACGCCGTTTCAGAAAATCGCTGTTTACCAAGAAAAACATGATGAATTACAAGCACAATTTGATGCATTACACGCTGAATAATTTGCTTGAAAATGAAAAAGCCTTGCTCATATTATGAACAAGGCTTTCTTAATTTTGTTAGAAATAAATGCCTAGCTTTTTTCTTCTTTTAAATTCTCCACTTTTTCGGCTGAAATTATATTATTAAATTTTTTATCAGTTGATTTTAATAAATCTAACTCTTGATTTTTTGCATTCTTAATGGCTCTGTTTAATAAAATCTTCGCGGTTTTTTCTTTTCCACGATTAAAATCCAACAAGGCACGATAGTAAAGCGGCATGCTTTTATTATTAATGCTTTGGTAAAATTGAATATTAGCTCGCCATAGCGCTCTCTTCTGATATAAGTATTCAGCTTTTAATTTTTTAGGTTGAGTTTGGGTTAATTGTGCATTAAGCATGGAGAAATAAATGTTTTTGGGTGCTAAATTTAATGCCTTCTCAGTTACTTGAATAGCCGAATCGATTTGTTCTGAAGCGGCTAAGCTTAATGCTAATAAATATTGACTGTAACGATTCTGTATTTCTATCTGCTGGAGATATGTAAGAGCACGCTTTGGAGATTGAACCAAATAGGCAAACAAAGCTTTAGCGAAGTAACCGGCGTCCGTGTGGTGTATTTGCTGAGTCAAATACAGGTAGGGCCGTTCTTCCAATCCTGCTCGATAAGCTAATAAACTGGCACGAAAAAACTCAAATTCTGTATTATCTTTCTGGTGTAATAGGGTCTCTTTGGTGGTTATACTAAAGGTATCTGACATACGGGATTCAGGTGATGGATGAGTGGATAAAAACTCTAATTTTGGTCTTCCCAACGCCTTTTTAAAAAAAGCCTGAAACAGTTGTGTCATGCCATTTGGATTTAAATCTGCTTGTTGTAAATAATCGCGACCTCGTCGATCGGCTTCTTGTTCTTGTTGACGACTGTAGGTCAATTTGTTTTCGGCTTGATTGGCTATACCACCCAGCCAAAGAGCAGAAGTTGTATCACCACCGGCACCCGCCAATGCAGCGGCGATACCGGCACCTAACATGGTCAAGGTTTTTTGCATTTCTTCATTAGAACGTTGTGTTTGCCTTTCATAATGTTTTAAATCTAAATGGGCTAATTCGTGAGCGAGAAGTCCGAGTAACATATCTTCATTAGTAATCATCTCCATGATGTCGGAATACAAAAACATATGATTGCCGGGGATCACAAAAGCATTGCTCTGTGAACTGTTTAAGAAGGTAAGCTCCACTTTTTTATTGTACAGGTCGGTTTGTGGCAAGAGTAAAGCAAGGGTGTCTTTGAAATAATCATAGGCAGGTGGAAAATCAATTAGGGCGCGACTGCCATTTAATTTGCGAAACCAATATTGGCCTAACACATAAGATGGGTTGGAGAGGGATCTTTCGTCTTTATTGGCTTCAAGGTCTGGCAGGCTGGCTTGGCTAAGGGACGTGTAAACAGTTAAGAAAAGCAGCAGAATGAGTGTCAATTTGGTTGTAACGACAGAAAATAGTCTCATAATAAAGCGGTCAAATATTAGAATTTTCATTTATGATCGAACACAATCTTCAGTATGACGTAATCTTAGACGCAAGAGAAGACAGATGTCCCATGCCATTGCTTAAGGCTAAATTAGCCTTAAGCAAAATGCAAAATGGACAAATTCTTCAGCTGATCACCTGTGATTCAGGGTCTTTAAAAGACGTAACATACTATGTGAAACAACAAGGCTATCAACTATTGTCTTCGTCTCAAGATGAAGGTGAAATTTGTTTTATTATTCAAAAGGAGTCTGTGGATTCATCATGCTAAAAATCGTTGACGGATTGATTAAACGTTATTTTTCTAATGAAGAAGTCGTTGTTTTTTTACTTCTGTTAGTGACCTGTATGGGGGTATTAGCATTTTGGGGTGGTATTCTGGCGCCAGTTCTGATCGCTACTGTGTTGGCTTTTTTGTTACAAGGTTTGGTTGAACGTCTGCAAAGCATAGGTCTTGGGCATACTCCTTCGGTATTAATAGTGTTTTTAAGCTTTATGACAAGTTGTGTTGTCTTTATCAGTGTCATGGTACCTATTATTTGGCAACAAGCTGATCGTTTTTTTAAAGATGCACCAAGAATGCTCACTGATCTTAGAGATTTTGTGCAAAAATTTGCTGAAGGACACAGTGAAATTGTCAGCCAAGATGCCATAGATGAAGTGATTAACTCTTTAGCAAATGAATCGACTAATCTAGGTCAATGGATTGTCTCCTTTTCATTATCGAGTATTCCTTCTTTATTTTCTCTTGTGATTTATCTGGTTCTAGTGCCCTTGGTGATCTTCTTTTTATTGAAAGATCAAAGAGCCATTCTGACGTATCTTACTTCTTGGTTGCCAAAAGAAAGAAAAATGATGCAACGTATTTCCCATGAAATGAATGAACAGATTGCCAATTACATTCGTGGCAAATGCATTGAAATGATCGTAGTGGGGCTTGTGACGTACGTGGTGTTCCTATTCTTTGGTTTGAGGTACGCTGAATTGTTGGCACTATTGGTCGGTTTGTCAGTATTGATTCCATATATCGGTGCGGCAGCGGTGACCATTCCCGTTGTCTTGGTTGCTTTTTATCAATTTGGTACGCAAAACGAATTTCTTTATGTGGTCATAGCCTATCTTATCGTTCAGGCTTTAGACGGTAATGTATTGGTACCCTTACTGTTTTCTGAAGCAGTTAATTTGCATCCATTAGCAATTATCATAGCGGTACTGTTTTTTGGTGGTATTTGGGGATTTTGGGGGATTTTCTTTGCGATTCCCTTGGCTACCCTAGTCAAAGCCATCATCAATGCTTGGCCAGAAGATAAAGAAATAATGGAACAATCCAAAGCAGAATAATGTTTATTAAATAAGCTTATTGGGGTTGAATGACTTGTCCGCAAGTTCAGCCATAACAAAACTGAAAGCAGGTAGTGTCAGGTCATGCTTACTGACTTCTCCGACTGGCAAAGCGTTAGGCAAGTCAATGGAGCTCAAAAGCCAAGATGATTCATATTTAAATTCATGATCGCCAAGATTAATGGCAATCATACAGGAGTGCTTTTTGCTGTATCTTATGAAGACTAAGCTCTGTTTGTCAGCATGTAGAAACTTAATGTCACCACCAATCAACTCAGGTCGCGTTTTACGAAAAGTTAAAAAAGCTCGGTATGCCGCCAAACAGGAATGGGTATCTTGCTCTTGTTGTGCCACATTTAACGGGTAATGAGATTCGGCGACCGGCAACCAAGTCTTGTCAGCCTGGCTGAAACCGGCATGCTGATTTTGATTCCATGGCATTGGGGTTCGACATCCATCTCGCCCTTTAAATTCTGGCCAAAAATTGATCCCAAAGGGATCAACCAATTGTTCAAACTCTAACTCTGCTTCGTTTAAGCCTAATTCTTCACCCTGGTAAAGGCAGACGCTGCCCCGCAAAGTGAGTAGCAGTATCATATAAAGTTTGGCTTTCTCAAGACTGTGCTGATTTTTCCCCCATCGAGTGACCACGCGTTCAACATCGTGATTACCAATGGACCAGCAAGGCCAACCATCCGCTAAACCCGTTTCGATGCTTTCCATGATTTGGCGAATATGAGTCATACTATTGTCATGGGTCAGCAAATCAAAGGAATAACACATGTGCAGCTTGTCACCACCTTGAGTATATGACGCCATGGTTTTTAAAGAAAAGTCGCAGCCAACTTCACCCACCGTAGTGGTATTGGGGTATTGATCCAATAACTGACGCAGTGCTTTTAAGAAGGCTAAGTTTTCCGGCCGAGATTTATCGTATATGTGTAGCTGGTATGCATAAGGATTATCTAAACGTACACCAATACTGCCTTCCACTACTTCTTTTTTAGGAGGGTTGTTACGTAATTTGGTATCGTGAAAATAATAATTTGCTGTGTCGAGTCGAAAGCCATCCACACCACGTTTTAGCCAAAATTCAACACTCTCTAGAATTGCTTTGACAACATCGGGATTGTGAAAATTTAGATCGGGCTGACTGTCGAGGAAATTGTGTAAATAGTATTGTTTTCGGCGACTGTCCCAACGCCAAGCAGGGCCGCCAAACACGGATAGCCAGTTATTGGGGACAGTACCATCCGGTTTAGCGTCAGCCCAAACGTACCAATTAGCTTTAGCATTATCGTGACTTTGTCTGGATTCAATAAACCAAGGGTGTTGGTCAGATGTGTGATTCAAAACCTGATCAATGATGACTTTAATATTTCTATCATGAGCGGCTTTAATCAAAGAATCAAAGTCGTCTAAGCTTCCGAAAAGGGGATCGACATTGCAAAAGTCAGCCACATCGTAACCAAAGTCTTTCATAGGGGAAGTGAAAAAGGGCGATACCCAGATAGCATCGATTCCTAATTGAGCTAAGTAATCCATTTTTCGGGTAATACCTGCCAGATCACCAATGCCATCTTTATTGGTATCCAGAAAACTACGAGGATACACCTGATAGATCACCGCACCACGCCACCAAGCTTGATTCGTCGTCATTGTTTTTACCTATATAAGATTAAACAGAAAAATTGATGGGTTGTTATTATTTTGGTTGGATCGTGCTTTTTAGTCCTATATGCAGCATACTCAATGGTTAGGAATTTTGCACAATTATCACAGTGAATGATCACGATTATTGGAGCTAGGATGTTTTCGCAAAAAGCTCGACCTGTGGCTTGGCCATTGTTTTTCTTCTATTTTTTCTTTTGTTGTTTGATCGGTGTGATGATGCCTTATATATCGGTTTATTATAAATCGATTGGCTTATCGGCTTCTGAAATTGGTCGACTCATGTCCACTTTTACCTTATCGGGTATCATCATCCCCCACTTTTGGGGCTGGCTAACAGCGAAAATAGGTTTACCTAGGCGTATTTTACAGATTGCCGTCATTGGCTGTTTTATTGCTCTTTTGCCTTTCAACTGGAACAAAGAATTCGAAAGCTTGTGGTTACTGACTTGCTGCATGGCTTTGTTTTATTCAGCACTTTTGCCAATGACAGACTCATTGGCGGTACGCAGCATTCGTCGTCTAGATGTACCTTATACTCGCTTACGGGTGGGAGGGTCTATAGGTTATGTGGTTGCTGTCGCAGCAGGTGGTTTTTTGATTGGACAATTTGGAGCTTGGATCGTCATTCCCACCATGTGTGCCTTTCTGGCATTGGCTGTGATCACCATTTTTTTCGTCAAAGAACAAGCTTATGAAGTCTCTCATCATAAGGAACATGTGTCATTCATGTCATTGTTGAAAACACCTGAATCCATGTTGTTCTTTGTTTTGGCCTTTTTGGCTTTTATGTCCCATGCGCCTTTTAATATCTTCTTTGCAGTACATCTAGAAAACGCCGGATATTCGGGAGAGGCTATTGGGCTTTTGATGGCGTTAGGGGTGATCATTGAGATTATTTTATTCCTGTTTTTTGGTAACACAGTGAAGCGCTTTGATGTGGTTCACTTGGTGATTCTGTGCTTTATTTGTGGCATGGTTCGCTGGTTTTTGGTCGGTTGGTTTGCTGATGTGCTTGCCATTTTGATTTTTACGCAAATGTTGCATTGCATCACTTTTGCTTTGTTTCATATGGTGTCGATAGAGCAAATTCGTCGCTTATTTCCTGAACGTTATGCAGGTCAAGGTCAGGCTATGTATAGCGCTTTTGCGATAGGCTTGGGTGGCGGACTAGGAATGGTACTAACAGGGTATTTGTGGCAATGGGCTGGTGGGGCGTGGGCTTTTACCGCAGCGGGAATGGTAAGTGCTGCGGCTTTAGTGATTATGTTAATGAGTCAGCGTAGTCACTAGAGATATATTTTTGATTTAATTCTTCATAAAGGCGTGTTCGCATCGGTTTTCAATAATTGAATAAAGGCACTGGCAGCTCGACTGAGTGTCTTTTGCTTATGATGTAACACACCCAATTTACGTTCTACGTTCAAATCGGGAAAGTTCAATACACACAGTCTGTCGTCCACCATAGTGGATGGCAGCAGTGACCAGCCCCATCCAATACTGACTAGCATGGCGAGGGTTTCTAAATTATTGGTATTCATACGGACTTGAGGTTTTAAGTCTTGTTTGCCAAATACTTGTTCCGCGATTTGTCTGGTAAAGGTGTTTTTATTGGGCAAGACGCAGGGATATTGAGCCAAGTCGATCAGGCTAATATTGGTGTTGTGCGCCAAAGGATGATCTTTACTGACGACACAAGTTAATGGATCAGACCAGATGGGAATAGTCTCTAATAATTCATGGGTTTTGTTGGAGAGAGTAATGACAGCGAGTTCAGCTTGGCCTTTGAGCACATGCTGATAGGCTTGTTCGGACTGGGTGAAATCAATTTCTAATTGTGCTGCCGGGTACTCTAACTGAAAACGTTTTAAACTTTCAGGCAACCTATGTAAACCAACATGATGGCTAGTCGAAATACGCAACTCACCACTTACATCTTGCATCTGCAGTGTCATGCTGCGTTTGATGTCTTCTAAGTCTTCCGCCATTTTTCGTGCTTTGGGCAACAGATTGTGACCCGCTTCGGTAAGCAAAACTTGTCGACCAATACGATCAAATAATTTCACCCCAAGATTGCTTTCTAAGGCCGCGATGCGCTTGCTTATAGCAGGTTGTGTGACAAAAAGTTTATCAGCTGCCTCTGAAAAAGAAGCGGTTTCAGCTACTTTTATAAAGGTTAGTAATTCAGCAATATCAATCATTCCAAAAAATAATCCAAAACATGAAAAATATGAATTTGAGTAATTTAAGCCAAAGTTTTAGCATAGCGCAATAAGATTTTTAGGAGAGAACTTATGGCCGGTAAAACCCTATATGACAAGTTATGGGACAGCCACCTTGTACAGCAAAGAGACGATGGCAGTGCCTTGATCTATATTGACTTACAGCTATTGCATGAAGTGACTTCACCTCAAGCCTTCGAAGGCTTGCGTATGGCTGGACGCAAACCTTGGCGTACTTCTGCCAGTTTGGCTACGCCCGATCATAATGTGCCGACAACTAAGCAAGAGCGCATTTCAGGTGTGGATGGTATCGCAGATCCTGTGTCGAAAATTCAGGTGACGACACTGGATGAAAACTGTGCAGAATTTGGTATTACCGAATTCAACATGAAAGACATTCGCCAAGGCATTGTGCACGTTGTTGGGCCAGAACAGGGTGCGACATTGCCAGGTATGACGGTGGTATGTGGTGATTCTCATACTTCCACTCATGGTGCTTTCGGTGCTTTGGCGCATGGTATTGGTACTTCCGAAGTAGAGCACGTATTGGCAACGCAATGTCTTGTGCAGAAAAAAAGTCGCAATATGCTTGTGCGTGTTGATGGTGAGCTTTCGCCTTGGGTGTCAGCAAAAGATGTGGTGCTGGCCATCATAGGTGCAATTGGTACAGCAGGTGGTACAGGGTATGCCATCGAGTTTGGTGGTACAGGCATTCAATCTCTGTCTATGGAAGGCCGTATGACAGTATGTAACATGGCCATCGAAGCGGGTGCTCGTGTCGGTTTGATAGCAGTAGATGATACCACAATTGAATACGTCAAAGGCCGTCCCTATGCACCAAAAGGTGAGCAATGGGATATGGCTGTCGAGGCTTGGAAAGATTTGGTATCGGACAAAGATGCTAAATTTGACGAAGTGGTGGTAATCAAGTCAGAAGATATTAAGCCTCAAGTGACTTGGGGAACATCGCCAGAAATGGTTATTGCCATTGACCAGCCGATTCCGCGTCCTGAAGATCAAACCGATCCTGTAAAAAAAGAAGGCTACGCACGAGCCTGGAAATACATGGGCTTAGAAGGTAAAACGACTTTATCTGATGTGACTTTGGATCGCGTTTTCATTGGTTCTTGTACCAACTCACGTATTGAAGATTTACGTATCGCTGCAGAAGTTGTGAAAGGGCGTAAGGTAGCATCCAGCTTGAAACAAGCCATTGTAGTGCCGGGTTCTGGCTTGGTGAAAGCGCAAGCGGAAAAAGAAGGTCTGCATGAAATTTTTGAGGCGGCAGGTCTTGAGTGGCGTGAGCCAGGTTGTTCTATGTGTTTGGCGATGAATGCGGATAAGTTAGGGAATGGCGAGCATTGTGCTTCTACCTCAAACCGTAACTTCGAAGGTCGACAAGGTTTTGGTGGTCGTACCCATTTGGTTAGTCCTGCGATGGCGGCAGCGGCGGCGATTGCTGGTCACTTCGTTGACGTTGGCGAATTTGTTAAGCACTAGGAGAAATTATGCGTCCATTTACAAAACACACAGGTTTGGCGGCTCCTTTGGATTTGGCAAACGTTGATACGGATATGATTATCCCGAAACAGTTTTTAAAGTCGATCAAACGAACCGGTTTTGGTAAGAACTTGTTTGATGAGTTGCGTTATGAAGACGAAGGACAGCCTGATCAATCATGCGAAGGTCGTCCTTTACGTGAAGATTTCGTTTTAAATCAGCTAAGATACGCTGGCTCTAGCGTGTTATTGGCGCGTCAGAACTTTGGTTGTGGTTCCAGTAGAGAGCATGCCCCCTGGGCTTTAGACGACTATGGTATTCGTTCCATAATAGCTCCGAGTTTTGCGGATATTTTTTATAACAACTGTTTTAAAAACGGTTTGTTACCCATCATTTTGCAAGCAGAAGAAGTGGATCAGCTATTTATCGAAGTGGCAGCCAAAGAAGGGGCGACAATTGATATTGATTTAGAGAGTCAAACGGTCACTTCGCCTTCCGGTGCGACCTTTGAATTTTTGGTTGATCCATTTCGCAAGCATTGTTTGCTGAACGGTCTTGATGACATAGGTTTGACCTTGCAAGAAGAAGACCGTATTCGTCGTTTTGAAGAAAAGCGCATGCAACAAGCGCCTTGGTTATTCATGAGCCGCGAACAATAATTTATTAATAAGGATTTAACATGTCTAAAAAAGTATTGGTCTTGCCGGGTGACGGCATAGGTCCAGAAATCGTTGAACAAGCGGTTCGTGTTTTAGATGCTGTCAATGACAGCTTTTCATTGGGTATTGAACACGAATCTGCTTTGGTGGGTGGTTCGGCTTACGATGAAACGGGTTCGCCTTTACCTGAAGAAACCCTGTCTAAAGCTAAGGCAGCAGATGCCATTTTATTGGGTGCCGTCGGTGGTCCAAAATGGGATGGCTTAGACATGGCCGTACGTCCAGAAAAGGGGTTGTTGGGCTTGCGTTCTAATCTAGAACTTTTTTCCAACTTGCGTCCTGCGATCTTGTATCCGCAGTTGGCTGACGCTTCTAGCTTGAAACCTGAAATTGTTGCTGGTCTGGACATCTTGATCGTACGAGAACTAACAGGCGGTATCTACTTTGGTCAACCACGTGGCATTCGTACTTTAGAAAATGGCGAGCGTGAAGGTTTCAACACCTATGTTTACAACGAATCGGAAATTCGCCGTATTGCCCGTTCTGCCTTTGAAGCGGCTCGTCAACGTGGCAAGCGTGTGTGTTCAATCGACAAATCTAATGTGCTTGAAGTAACCGTTCTGTGGAAAGAAGTTATGGAAGAAGTGGCTAAAGAGTATCCTGACGTCGAATTAAGCCACATGCTAGTGGATAATGCTGCCATGCAGCTTGTTAAGGCACCAAAACAGTTCGATGTAATGGTTACTGGAAACATGTTTGGTGATATCCTTTCTGATGCTGCTGCCATGTTGACTGGCTCTATTGGCATGTTACCCTCAGCCTCGCTTAATGCAGAAGGTCGTGGCATGTATGAACCTTGTCATGGCTCGGCACCTGACATTGCAGGACAGGGTATTGCGAATCCATTAGCGACCATCTTGTCTGTGGCAATGATGCTGCGTTACTCACTAGATGCCAAGCAAGCGGCAGATGCTATTGAGGCAGCAGTAAGTACCGTTTTAGACCAAGGTCTAAGAACGGCAGATATTGCATCACAAGGATGCACAACGGTTAGCACGCAAGCCATGGGTGATGCGGTGCTAGCAGCTTTAAAAGCTTAATTCATAAAGGGTTAGGCGTTCATTCGGGATATTGCTCTTGGTATGAGTGACCCCACAAAAAAAAGGTAAAAAAACCATGTCAAAAAATACTGTAGGTTTAGTCGGTTGGCGCGGAATGGTCGGTTCCGTATTGATGCAACGTATGATGGCGGAAAAAGACTTCGATCATATTGATCCGGTGTTTTTCACAACGTCTCAAACAGGGCAAAAAGGGCCAGAAATTGGTAAGGATATTCCATTACTTCAAGATGCTAAAGACATTGAGTCTTTAAAGAAGATGGACATTATTATCACCTGTCAGGGTGGTGATTATACCAAGGAGATTTACCCTCAGTTGCGTAAGGCTGGTTGGCAAGGTTACTGGATTGATGCCGCATCTTCTTTGCGTATGGATAAAGATTCCATCATTGTACTTGATCCTGTTAACCAAAATGTCATTAAGCAAGGTTTGCAAGATGGCGTGAAAACCTTTGTGGGTGGTAACTGTACTGTGAGCTTGATGTTGCTGGCATTAGGTGGTTTGTTTGAGAAGGGTCATATTGAGTGGATGACTTCCATGACCTATCAAGCCGCTTCTGGCGGTGGTGCTCGTCACATGCGTGAATTGATCAACCAAATGGGCATGTTGCAAGGTGCGGTGGCTGGTGAGCTAGCGGATCCAGCCAGTGCCATTTTGGATATCGATCGTAAGGTCGCTGAGAAAATGCGTGCTGCTGACATGCCTGTAGATCAGTTTGGTGTGCCATTAGCGGGGAGTTTGATTCCTTACATTGATGCGCAGCTAGACAATGGTCAGAGCCGTGAGGAATGGAAAGCTCAGGCAGAAGCTAATAAGATTTTGGGGAATACTTCCAACATCATCCCAGTGGATGGTTTGTGTGTACGTATCGGCGCCATGCGCTGTCACAGTCAAGCTTTTACCATCAAGCTGAATAAAGACATTCCAGTCGCTGACATCGAAGGCTTGTTGGCAGAACATAATGATTGGGTTCGTGTGGTTCCAAATGATAAGCAAGCCACTATGGAGCAATTAACGCCAACTGTTGCCACAGGTACGTTAGGTATTCCCGTTGGACGTATTCGTAAGCTGAATATGGGACCTGAGTTTATCAGTGCTTTCTCGGTGGGAGATCAGTTGTTGTGGGGCGCGGCAGAGCCATTACGCCGTATGCTACGCATTTTGCTTGAGAATTAATTAAATTAATTCAATAGGTTAGCTTTCTTTTTAATTAAACGCCATTTTTTATAAGTGGCGTTTTTTTATGTCCATCACAAATTGTAAAACTTAGTTACATAAAAATCTGGTTACTTGTGTTCGGGCTGCTACACTGGAATGAGAGGTTGCTAAAAAGGCTCAAAAAACGATGCAAAATTCATGAGAAAGGGTGATTGAAAAATCACCCTTTCTGTTCTTGATCTTGAGCAAGTATTTACACTTTGGGGATTGAATTTATGTTCAATCATCCATAGATTAATAAGTAGGAAGATAAGAGGAGGATAGATAATAAACACATTAAACGTCTGACCAAAACAGAAGGAAAATGCTATATGTATACATTGAATATCAGCGGTCACCATGTTCAATCTGGTGAAGAAGTACAACAAGTAGTCAAAGAAAAAATGGATCACTTGGCGCGTATCAATAATCAGATAACTAGCATAAAAGTGATTCTCAATACTGAAAAGCATGAGATCCATGAACTTATTGTAGAGGCCAGTGTTCACATTCCTGGTCATGACTTATTTGCTACCGTTAAGACAGATAAGCAACTGAAACCTGCCCTTGACCTGCTTGTTAGTAAGCTTGAGAAGCAATTAATTAAATACAAGGCAAAACATTCCGGCCGACTGCATCACATCAATGCTAAGGACGTCGAAAGCGCTGCCGAGAGGCAAATGCAAGCGGAATTTAATGAACTCGTAGAGAGAGAAGTGATTTAAACCCTCAGTCACTTAAAGAATATAGCCTCGCAAATGCGAGGCTTTTTAATGTCTAGAGAGAAGATCAAGTGTCGTGCCAGTAAGGGCTTCTTTCCCTTCAAAGGCCTATTTCAAGTTATAAAGATAACAAAAAACCGATACTGGATTAGTATCGGTTTTTTGGTTAATAGGGCATTTACAACGAGTATACATGCACTAAATGTTAAGGTTCAAAAATGATCCTAGTTGCTGCTAACAGCAATGAGTTCAGGTTCAGATGTCATCTCTTCAGCTGGAGGAGCAAAAGAGGTGAGATCGATGCCTTCTACTGCGGATAGGTACTCATCCATCGTTGGGAAACGGCCCAATACGGTCGACAATACAACCAGAGGTGTTGAACCAAGTAGGGATTCACCTTTCTTCTCAGCAGAGTCAGCAACCACACGTCCTTGGAAAAGACGAGTAGAAGTGGCAATAACGGTATCACCTGGTGCCGCTTTTTCTTGGTTACCCATACATAGGTTACACCCTGGGCGCTCCAAATATAGGATGTTTTCGTATGAAGTACGAGCAACAGACTTAGGATTGGTGTCATCAAATTCAAAGCCGGCGTATTTGGCTAATACTTCCCAGTCACCTTCTGCTTTCAATTCATCAACAATGTTGTAAGTTGGAGCAGCAACAACAAGCGGAGCTTTGAATGACACGCTGCCTTGTTTTGCTTCAATATTACGTAGCATTTGCGCGATGATCTGAATGTCACCCTTGTGAACCATGCAAGAACCAACGAAACCAAGGTCGACAGGCTTGTCTTTGTAGAAAGATACTGGACGAATAACGTCGTGAGTATAGCGCTTAGACACATCATCGTTGTTTACGTCTGGGTCAGCGATCATAGGTTCAGCAATTTGATCCAAATCGATCACTACTTCAGCATAGTATTTTGCATTGTTATCAGGAGCTAGGGCCGGTTGTTCGCCAGATTGAATACCAGCAATGCGCTTGTCGGCTAAGTCGATCAAACCTTGAAGTGTTTTTGCTTCGTTATCCATGCCTTTATTGATCATGATCTGAATACGGCTCTTGGCCAATTCTAGTGACTCGATCAAGGTTTCATCAGTAGAGATACAGATAGAAGCTTTCGCTTTCATTTCTGCAGTCCAGTCTGTGAAAGTGAAGGCTTGGTCGGCAAGTAGGGTACCAATGTGTACCTCAATGATGCGACCTTGGAATACGTTTTCACCGCCAAACTGCTTAAGCATCTGTGCTTGAGTAGCGTGAACCACATCACGGAAGTCCATGTGACTCTTCATGTGACCTTTGAAGGTAACTTTAACAGAGTCAGGAATTGGCATTGCTGCTTCACCTGTAGCCAGTGCAAGGGCAACCGTACCTGAGTCTGCACCAAATGCGACCCCTTTTGACATACGTGTATGAGAGTCACCGCCTATAATGATGGCACGATCGTCAACAGTGATGTCGTTCAATACTTTATGGATTACGTCGGTCATAGGTGGGTAAACACCTTTTGGATCACGTGCTGTGATCAAACCGAAGTTGCTCATAAAGCTCATTAGCTTAGGAATATTAGCCTGTGCTTTTTTGTCCCAAACCGATGCAGTGTGACAGCCAGATTGGTAAGCACCATCCACAATTGGGGAGATGACAGAAGCGGCCATGGCTTCCAATTCTTGCGCCGTCATAGGACCAGTGGTGTCTTGAGAACCAACAATATTCACTTTAACACGAACGTCAGAACCTGCGTGCAGTGGTGAATCTGAGTTCACACCCACCGCATTATTGTTGAAGATTTTCTCAACCGCGGTTAGGCCTTGGCCTTCAATCGAAATTTCTTTAGAAGGGGCGTAAACCTGAGGTGCTTCAACACCTAAGGTTTCGGCAGCAAAGGTTTGCAACTTCTTACCGAAGACAACAGCATAAGAACCGCCAGCACGCATGAATTCAACTTTTTGTGGACTGAAAGAGTCAGAAATATCCATCAGCTCTTTGTCGCCGTTGTACAATTTCTTCTGTTTTGTATCAATGGTCAACAATGTGCCAGTTGCAACAGAATAGGCTTCTTCTAGAACGGGATCACCATTTTCATCTAGTACAGTTTTGCCATTTGCATCTACCTTCTTAACCCAGTTTTTCAGGTCGATACCGATACCGCCAGTTACACCAACGGTTGTTAAGAAGATAGGAGAGATGCCATTGGTACCAGCAACAACCGGTGCAATGTTGATGAATGGTACATAAGGGCTTGCTTGCTTACCTGCCCAAAGTGCCACGTTGTTCACACCAGACATACGTGATGAACCTACGCCCATGGTGCCTTTTTCAGCAATCAACATAACTTTAGCGTTAGGGTGTTTCTCTTTTAGTTCAACGATTTCTTGTTGAGCTTCTGGAGAGATCATGCAACGACCGTGCAATTCGCGGTCGGCACGAGAGTGAGCTTGATTACCAGGAGACAATAGGTCAGTAGAAATATCCCCTTCACCAGCAATGTAGGTAACCACTTCGATTTTTTCTTCGATGTCAGGAAGCTTAGTAAAGAATTCTGCTTGTGCGTAGCTTTCAAGAAGATCTTTTGCAATGGCATTGCCAGCTTTATAAGCTTCTGCAAGGCGACTCATGTCTGCGTCATATAGGAAGACTTGAGTTTTCAAAACTTCGGCAGCGGAAGCGGCTTTAGTTGCATCATCAGCAAGAGCAAGATCGATCAATACTTCAACGGATGGGCCGCCTTTCATGTGTGATAGGTATTCAAATGCTAATTCTGGTGTGATTTCGGCAACAAGACTTTCGCCTAGGATGATTTCTTTTAGAAATTTAGCTTTAACCGCTGCTGCGCTGGTAGTACCCGGCAGCGTGTTGTAAACGAAAAAGTTAAGTGAGTCAGCTTTGTGTTCATGCTCTGTGTCTTTGATTTGAGCAATTAGTTCTTTAACTAGATCGCCGCTGTCGATAGGTTTAGGGTGTAGCCCTTCTCCTTTACGGTCTTCAATTTCTTGCAAGTATTCTTGATACAGGCTCATATAACACCTCTGAACATTTATTCGCGATATGGTACATAGAGAGATGAACATCAAATAAAATGCTGATGTTCAGACTCTGAATGTTTGACTACTAATATAGTATAGGAAAAAGCGTGGCATGAGTGATATAAGGCCATAACAATTTCGAATAGGTGACATTTAGTGGAATTATTCTGATTTAGATTAATACCACCTAGATCAAATATTTCGAATCACTCGGACCACTCGAAATCCCCAGTTACTGGCTTTTAAATCCGGTTTGGCTCGATAGCGAGTTGCGCTGCGTCCCACTCGTGGGATATCAAACCAAGAGCCTCCGCGCAACACCCGGTTGTCACATTGGTTTGCCAGCCAGACTTGGTTTTTGGTCGGAGCACCTTCATAGTTGTCGTGGTAACAATCTTCGACCCATTCAGCCACATTACCATGCATATCAAACAAGCCTAGTGGATTACTGGCTTGACTGCCAACTGGGCCAGTTGAGATTGCGTCCCACTGGCTGCCGCAGCTATCACAGATGCTATAACCAGGCTGCACTTCATTGCCATACCAAAAGGCCGTATTGGAGTCCGCACGGGCTGAGTATTCCCACTCAATTTCGGTGGGGAGACGATATTCCTCGCCAGTCTGTTCTGATAACCAAGCGGTGTAAGCTTTGGCATCGTACCAGCTCACATTAATGACAGGTCGATTACCGCGCCCCCAACCATTATCTGGCGGTAAAGGACGACCAGTGGCCTTAGCAAACTTGTCGTATTGATTAAAGGTGACTTCGTATTTGCTGATATAAAAGCCTTTTGGTATTTCTACTTCATGAACCGGTTTTTCATTGTCATCACCTAAACGATTTTGGTCACCCATTAGGAAGGTCGCAGGTGGTATTTTTTCAATCTTAGGCGCTGTACCACCAGAAATAAGAGGTTCCTCCAATACTTTGGGGAGTTCCTCGAAGGGGCTGGCTTGTGGCTTTTCTTGTTGTACCACAGGGGTAATTTTATTCGATTCTGGTGTGGTGACTGGCCAAAATATCATGGCAAGCAGTGCAGTAACGAATCCTGCTGAAGCAACAGCCACGGCTTTTTTATTGACCTTTTTCATTTGCTTGCGCAAAAAGGCTTTTAGTGCAGATTCACCTTCATTTTCTGGTTTATATAGATCGGCGCGAATAAATCGAATCACCTCGGTAAGGGATTTAGGTCGTGATGATTCGCTATCTCTTGTCCATTTCGTTAATTTTTGCCAAGTGGAATCACTTAGCTGTGGATGCGATTCAGGCAAGTCTGCAAAACTTTTGTCGAGTATGGATTCACCCAGTAACGCCGCCATTAAAATTCGCATGAAGGCAAAACGGTCAGCAGCAGGAGATTTTTTCTGATCTTTTTTGCGATACTCAGGTGGGAAAAAGCGGCTGTCCATGTCTTTTTCATCGATCTGTTTCATCCAGTTATGAGCGCCGAAGCCCGTCATGATGCCAATGCCATTGACCACTTGAACTGATGATAGGTCTAAATGACCATGGAAGAGATTATTTTTGTGCGCCTGATCCAAAGCTTTGGCCATACTGTCCATTAAACCAATTACGACATTGAGCGGTGCGCCATCAGGATACTTACCAAGAAAACTGTATAGATTTTCGCCGCCACACACAGCAGAGCAAGAGAAAACCCACAGGTTGGAATAGAAAGGAGGGTAATTAGGCGTAATAGCCGGATGCTTAATACCAGTATACTTACGTGCATTTTGTAAAAAGTCTTCTACCTTACCTTTGTCAGCTTGATAAAAACGCAGTACAAAAGGTCGACCACCTTGATCCGCCACCCAGGTCGTTTTCTGACTATCCATAGGATAGTTGAGAATATAGGGATCAAGCTCCACGCCAACATGTTGGCCAATTTTTAGTTTATTCGGTTGGTAAAATTCATTCATTACAAAATTGACATCCAAATCAAGACCTTGCTGCCAAAATGGCGAATTCTCAAGGCAAGGATAGTGTGAACAAGTGAGTTGGTATTATAAGCGAGCTTAACGCTACTTTATTCGCACCTTCCCTAGTATAATCTCGTTTTTTAACACAAAAAGGTAGACCAATGTTATCTGCGTACCCTGAGCTGGTCGAGTTTCTTCCTTGTCAATCCCCAAAAGCTTGGGTGAATTGGGCTTTAGAAAATCAGTCGTTATTACTAAATGATCACGCTCACTGTGAGAAAAAAGCCGCATCAACGGCCATGAGTTTAATGTATCGTTACGTTGATCGCGATAACTTGTTGCATAAAATGTCACGTTTAGCGCGAGAAGAATTGCTGCATTTTGAACAAGTACATAAATTGATGCGTAAGCGAGATGTTGCTTATGAGCATTTAACGGCATCACGTTATGCGGACGGTTTGCGTAAACATATTCGTACTCATGAGCCTGCACGTTTGGTAGATACTTTGATTATTGGTGCCTTTGTTGAGGCCAGATCCTGTGAACGTTTTGCAATATTAGCTCCTCACCTTGACTCTGAATTGTCGAAGTTTTATCTGTCATTGTTAAAATCAGAAGCTCGTCATTTTGAAGATTATTTGGCGTTGGCAAAAGAGTATGCTGATGGACCAATTGATGACAGAGTGGCTTTTTTTCGTGACTTGGAAAAAAAGCTTATTACAGAGCCGGATGTTGAGTTTCGTGTTCATAGTGGGCCGCCACAAGCTGCTTAAAATTACAAATCGCCACAAAGCCATAGTGCTTTTTAACAGTCATAATAAGGCTAGCTGCTAAACTATAAGCATTGTCTCAGTAGGAGAACATGCTTATGAGTTCGCAAAAAAGTGAAACCTTACCAGATGTCACCTATTGGTTGGCGTTAGAAATTGCCAAGGTGGATCCCGTCGTCGATTTAGATGTAATGTATCGCGGCTCTATGGAATTGGATTACTTGTATCAAGTATTGACCAGTAAAGCGCAGCATTTTTGGTGGCAAGAACATGGCATTAAGCTATCGCCAGTTATGGTGAATAATGCGTTTTTTAGAGCAGTCGCCATGTTGCATCATAGAAATTTAGAGTTTACTAGGTCTCGTGACAGTGATGAAACTGCTTGGGTTAAGGAGTTGTTAGGCCGATGATATGGAAGATGTTATTCCTTGAAAAATAAAAGCCAGCTTGTGTGCTGGCTTTTTTGTGCAAGGGACTTAGCGCCATTGGCTAGATGGACAGAAAGGGAAACAAATTAAGCTGATGCTCCGTCTTTAGGCTCTTCAAGCCTTTAGCTAAAAAGTTGTCAACCTTGGCCTTAGATTGTACAAATTGACCTTGCTCAAGGCTTGCGAACCAAACAAACTCGTCCCAGTCACCTAAAACACAACGTACATATTGTCCATCTTGATGAATCGCAGGGCGATGTGTATGGCCGTGAATCATAGCCTTACATTGATGCTGAGTTAGTGCGCTTTTTATAGCATCATCTGTGACATCCATGATACTCATGGATTTTTCAGTGGACATGCTTTTGCTGTCATTTCGTAACTGTGAAGCCAAAGCAATACGTTGTTCTATTGGCAGGCTAAGAATTTCCTGTTGCCAAGCTGAGGAACGTACTGTGCGACGAAATGCTTGGTATTGCGTATCGGCAAGGCAATATTCATCCCCATGAGACAAGAGTAGATTACCTTCGTTTAACTGCAGTCGAGTTTGTTCGTCCAGCAGAGTGGCGCCAACCCGTTTTAGCCAAGTATCACCAATTAAGAAATCACGATTACCGTGTAAAAAGTAGATTTGCCAATCTGCTTTTGAAAGCGCTGTAAGCGCTTGCTCGATAGATTGATTCCAATCTGGCTGATAATCGTCGCCAATCCAAGCTTCGTAGAAATCACCCAGTAGATAAAGCTCAGCGGGAGAAAATTGTGTTTTGAGTTCAGACAGCATTTGTACAAACGCCCGAATAAGATCCGGGCGTTTGTCACTTAAATGCAAGTCAGAAATGAAGAAACGTTTCATTATCCGACGTTAGAAACCAATTCAGCCGATTCGATTACCACATCTTCAACAGGTACATCTTGATGACCTGCTTTGATAGTGGTGCTCACTTCTTTAATCTTATTGACCACATCCATGCCTGCAGCCACTTTACCAAATACAGCGTAACCCCAACCATCTGGTGTTTTACTGCGGTGATTGAGAAAGCTGTTGTCTGCCACGTTGATGAAGAACTGTGCAGAAGCTGAGTGTGGGTCCATAGTACGTGCCATGGCAATCGTACCCACTGCATTTGTTAGGCCATTATCCGCTTCATTTTCGATGGATGCGCGAGTTTCTTTTTGATTCATGCCTGGCTCAAAGCCGCCACCTTGGATCATAAAACCATTGATCACACGATGAAAGATAACGCCATTGTAAAAACCTGAAGTGACGTATTCTTCAAAGTTTTTTGCTGACTTTGGCGCTTTTTCGTAATCCAGTTCGATCTGAATATCACCGTGGTTCGTGTGTAAAATAATCATAGTAGATTCCTTGTTGTCATATGTGTCTGAAATTAGACAGCTAATCAATGTTGAGCATTTTATGTGTTTGTAAGCTAAGACGCCACCTTGGATGTGCTAAACAATAGGCTAAAGTAGCGTTTTGTGCGTCAGGGGTATGGATGAGTTTTTGGTTTAAGTGACTTTGATCCATGGGTTGCAGATAAAAGTGATCAAACGCCAAACCCTCAAAATGTTCCGGTGGTAAGTGACTTTGTGGAAAGACCAATTTTAATTCATTGCCTTTATTCACCTTTAAAGGTTGAACGGTTTTTGGGCTGACGCATATCCAGTCAATTCCTTCGGGTAAGTCCAGTGTGCCATTGGTTTCTATGGCAATGGTATAGCCAGCTTGCTTCATTTCATCGATGAGTTTTTTATCCAATTGCAAGGCTGGTTCACCACCGGTAAAGACGACGTATTTATGCGCTTGATTATCAGGCCATAAGGTGTCGAGATGGTTTTTGAGTTCGTTTGCGTGACGAAATTTACCACCGTTTTGACCATCAACACCAACAAAGTCGGTATCGCAAAATTGGCATTCTGAATTGAGCCGAGTTTTTTCTAAACCAGACCATAAGTTGCAGCCGGTAAATCGACAAAAAAGAGCAGGGCGGCCTGCGTGGGCGCCTTCGCCTTGTAAAGAATAAAAGGCTTCTTTAATAGAGTACATGTGTTACACCTGTTACATCTCGAAAACAGTCGAGGCAAGGGTTAATCACTTTTATTTAAGGTCTGGGGATTTGTGGAACAAAAACCAGACTAAATTAAGTTTTGTTAGATTTCGTATGATAATGGATCTTGTGTGCCTTGTTCAGCAAAGGCTTCTAGGCGCTCATTGCAGGCTCCGCATTTGCCACAAGATTTTTCTCTGCCATTATAACAGGTCCAGGTCTTTGCGTAATCCAATTGCATAGCTAAACCCGCTTTTAGGATTTCTCCTTTGCTGTTATGCAAAAATGGCGTAACGATTTCAACAGCTTGGTAGTTGGCGATTTTGGCCACAGCATTCATGGCTTCTACAAACTCAGGTCGACAGTCTGGATAGATATGATGATCTCCAGAATGAGCGCCATAAAATACTTTGCTTGCTTCCAATGACACGGCATAAGCGATTGCCATAGACAAGAGCACCATATTACGATTTGGTACCACAGTAGACTTCATATTGTCATTAGCGTAATGACCTTCAGGAATCTCAGCCTCACCTGTTAAAGAGGAGTTGGCCATTAGGCTGTTAATCGCAGTAATGTCTACCACTTTATGAGGGATATTCAGCTCTTTACAAACTTCTGCCGCTACGAGCAGCTCTTTACTGTGTTTTTGGCCATAATTAAACGAAATGGCATGAACCTCTAATCCCTGTTGAATCGCTGTATTTAATACAGTAAAAGAATCCATTCCTCCTGAGTAAACCACGACGGCTTTGTCTGACATGTATTCTCCTCTTTGATTGATAAATGAGTGCAGATTCTAACAGATTTTGTCTGCTTTGATCTGTTATTAAAAATTATAGGAAAGACAAAATTAAATTTACGTAACCAGTTACATAAATTGCAATTACCTGTTACTCTTCTTGTATCAACTTCTGGTGAGAATGCATTTTATGGAACAATTTGGTGTGCTAACGCTAGGTAGTCGACTGAAGCGTTTGAGTGATTATTTGTTTGCTCAAGTACAGGAAATTTATAGTGTGACTGGAGTGCCTTTTTCTGCGACCTATTTTCCTATTCTGAGATTATTACAGATGCAAGGGAATATGCCTGTTACAGAAATCGCTGAGCGGCTTAGGTTGAGTCACCCTGCGGTTAGTAAGCAAACGGTTAAGATGCTTAAAGAGGGGTTGTTAGACAAGCAGCTTGATAAGGCTGATCAACGACTTAGTGTGTTGCAATTGTCTGAGTTTGGTGCTTATGCCATGTCTAAAGCGGAGCCTGTGTTATTGGAGATGCAACACTTGTTGGAGCGTCAGTTGAGTTTCTCCAGTGAAAATTTTATGACAGCTTTGGAGCAACTAGAACAAAACACCTTCTCTCATGAAATGGCGATTCAGGTAGTTGATCGCTTAGTCGGTACTCAAATTGTCAAAATGAATTCCACAAAGCATGCCAAGGCCTTTTATCATTTAAATATGGTTTGGTTAAAGCGTTACTTTGCTGAGCAAATTAATGCATATGACTTAGCTATATTAGAACGACCAGAGGAATGGGCGTTGCAGCATAATGGTGAGGTATTTCTTGCCGTCACAGCCTCTAATGAGATGATTGAAAACCTTGCTGAAGAGAGCGTGGTCGGTGCTGTGGCCATTAAATGGCATGATCAACAAGCTGAAATTTTGAAATTGGCGGTGGCGGATCATTGTCAGGGCAAAGGTATTGGTCAGAAGCTATTAGAGTATTGTATTGAAAGGGCAAAGCATAAGGGTGTTAACAAGGTGTTTTTGGAAACGGCAGCTTGTTTAAAAGCGGCGCAACATCTCTATGAAAAAAATGGTTTTGTGACAAAGGTTGCACCCAGGAGCTCGGACTATGAAAGAGCAGATGTTTATATGGAAAAACAATTAGAGGGAAAAGAGCGAGTACAATGAATTCTGTAAAAATGGGCATAGTTGCGTCTATTCCTATGATTATCGGTGGTATCCCCTTTGGTATTTTGTTCGGTTCATTGGCATCAAGTTATGGTTTGAGTCCTTGGTTTGCTTTAGCTATGTCGGCTTTTGTGTTTGCGGGTTCTGCACAGTTCGTAGCACTAGGGCTAATTGCTCTCAATGCGCCTATTTGGGTCATTGTATCAACCACCTTTATCGTTAATTTACGTCATTTATTATACGCTGCCGACATGGTGAAATACGTGAAACATCTACCATTCTCACTTCGGCTTGTTATGGGCTTTGGTTTAATTGATGAAACCTATGCTGCGGTACGACCACTTTACAATCAAGGTAAGCTTAACCTAGACAATGGCCATAAAGCCTATTTAGGCTCGTTTGTAACCTTCTACCTGATGTGGAATATCACTACTGCCTTGGGTGTGCTGTCCGGTGAGTTGATACCAGAGATGAGCGAATGGGGGTTGGAGTTTGCTATGGTGGCCACTTTTATCGGTATTATCACGCCATATTTGAAATCGCAGGCCTTCTGGCTGTGTTTCCTAAGCGCAGGGTTTTCTTCCGTTGTGTTGGTTGATTTGCCACACAATTTAGGATTACTAAGTGCTGCTGTGATTGGTGTCTTGGTGGGGTTTTGGGCTGAACAAATACATCCTTCTAAACACCAACCAGCTGCTCTTGAAGGAGTGGAGTCATGAGTACTAGCCAAGCTGTTTTTATCCTCGTAGGTATGTTTGCGGTGACTTTTGGAGTGCGCTTTGTGTTGTTGGCCAGAGCACACAAAGTCACCATGCCCTTGTATGTAGAGCAAGCATTAAAATACGTTCCTGTAGCCGTGTTGACGGCCATTATTACACCAATGATCTTCATGCCAGATAAACACTTGGCTATTCAATTCACCAATCCTTGGTTATTGGGTGCATTGGCTGCCTTTACTGTGGGTATCTGGCGACAGCATCAATTGTTAACCATAGTGATTGGGGTTGGGGTTTTCTTTATTGCGCGTTACTTTATTGCTTAAAAAATATTCTTATACCGATAAAAAAATCAATAACTCGTCACCCATGGAAAACGAAATACGATATACTCGCATGTTAAAGTTTTTTATCGTCAGTCGAATATTCATCAGGACTTGCAGTTAACATGTCAGAAACGTCAAAACCAGGTAATTTTATTACTCAAATCATTGATAAAGATAACGAAACAGGTAAGCATGGCGGCAAAGTATTAACCCGTTTTCCGCCTGAACCAAATGGCTATCTTCATATTGGACATGCTAAGTCCATTTGTCTTAATTTCGGTATTGCTGAGCGTTATCAAGGTCAATGTAACTTACGTTTTGATGATACCAACCCTGAAAAGGAAAGTGTCGAATACATCGAGTCCATTAAAGGTGATGTCGAATGGTTGGGCTTTACTTGGAAAGACGAACCTAAATTTGCATCAGACTACTTTGATCAATTACATGATTTTGCTGTTCAATTGATTGAGCTGGGTAAGGCCTATGTGTGTGAGTTGAACGCTGAGCAAATGCGTGAATATCGTGGCACCCTAAAAGAACCGGGTAAAAATAGTCCTTATCGTGATCGTAGCATTGGAGAGAATTTAGCCCTTTTCAATGATATGAAGGCAGGTAAGTTTGCTGATGGTGACGTGGTATTGCGTGCCAAGATCGACATGGCTAGCCCCAATATTAATTTGCGTGATCCGATTATTTATCGTGTTCGCCATGTGCATCATCATCAAACGGGGGATAAATGGTGTGTTTATCCTATGTATGATTTTACCCATGGTTTATCCGATGCGATTGAAGGGGTGACACATTCTATTTGCACACTGGAGTTTCAGGATCATCGTCCCTTATACGATTGGATATTAGAGTCTCTAGGGACCTTTCACCCGCAACAAATTGAATTTGCCCGTTTAAATTTAAATTACACTGTCACCAGTAAACGTAAATTGAAACAGCTAGTGGACGAAAAGCATGTGACTGGTTGGGATGATCCACGTATGCCAACCATTTCTGGCATGCGTCGTCGTGGTTATACAGCAGCATCAATACGTAACTTTTGTGAGCGTATTGGTGTCACTAAGTCTGATAGCGTAGTAGATGTGGGCATGCTAGAACACGCTATTCGTGAAGACTTAGATGCCAATGCGAACCGTGCGATGGCCGTATTAAATCCAATTAAAGTTGTGTTGACCAACTATCCAGAAAATAAAGAAGAAATTTTTACGGTCAGCAATCACCCTAAAAATGAAGCAGCAGGTCAACGTCAAGTACCATTCAGCAAAGAGTTGTACATAGATGCTGCTGATTTTGCCGAAGTCCCTCCGCGTAAGTGGAAACGTTTAACCTTAGATGGGGCTGTTCGTTTGCGTGGTGGATATGTCATTACCTGTGATGAAGTCATAAAGAATCATGCTGGCGAAGTGATTGAATTGCGTTGCCGTTATGATGAAAACACCTTAGGGGTTAATCCAGAAGGTTATAAACCAAAAGGCGTTATTCATTGGGTGAGTGCGCAACATGCGCTGGATGCGACGGTGAATTTGTACGATCGTTTGTTTGATAATGAAGCGCCAGATGCAAACTATGCAGATAAAACCTTCTTAGATTTCATTAATCCAGAATCACTGACTGTGCTATCAGGAGCAAAAGTAGAGCCTTCGTTGGCTCAAGCGGCAAAAGGCCAAGGTTTTCAATTTGAGCGTGAAGGCTATTTTTGTCGTGATGCTAAGGAAGAAGGTTTGATCTTTAATCGTACTGTTACATTAAGAGATTCATGGGCAAAAATTGAAGCAAAAGGAAAGTAAGCGAGATGTTGAAGATTTATAATACCCTGAGCGGGAAAAAAGAAATTTTCAAACCTATTGAAGAAGGTAAAGTGGGTATGTACGTGTGTGGTAACACAGTATATGACTACTGCCACATTGGTCATGCTCGCGCTATGATTTCTTTCGATGTTATTTCACGTTTTATTCGTCATCTTGGTTACCAATTAAATTATGTACGTAATATCACAGATGTAGACGATAAAATCATCAAACGTGCTGAAGAGAACCAAGAATCGACCCAAGCTTTAACGGAGCGAATGATTGCGGCGCAACGTGAAGATGAATTGCGATTAGGCAATAAAATGCCTGATCGTGAGCCGAAAGCCACGGAATTCATGCAAGAAATCATTGATATGGTGCAAACCTTGATTGATAAAGGCTTTGCTTACCAAGGTTCATCGGGGGATGTTTATTATCGTGCCACCGCGTTTAAAGAATACGGTAAATTGAATAACCGTAAACTGGAAGATATGTTGGCGGGAGCGCGTATTGATGTGGAAGCTGCTAAAGAGCATCCAGCGGATTTTGTCTTGTGGAAACAAGCTAAAGAAGGCGAAGTTTCTTGGTCTTCACCTTGGGGAGAAGGTCGTCCTGGATGGCACATTGAATGTTCTGCCATGTCAACTAACTGCCTAGGCAGTCACTTTGATATTCATGGCGGCGGCCCGGATCTGAAATTTCCCCATCATGAAAATGAGATTGCTCAGTCCGAAGCCGCGACAGGTAAAGACTATGTGAACTACTGGATGCATTGTGGTGCGGTACGCGTAAACAATGAAAAAATGTCTAAATCCTTAGGGAATTTTTTCACAGTGCGTGATGTGTTGGAAAAGTACAATGCGGAAGTCATTCGTTACCTAATGGTGTCTAGTCAGTACCGTAGTCCAATTGACTATTCAGATCAAAGCCTGAATGAAGCAAAAGTTGGTCTAGAACGTTTGTACACGGCATTACGCCAACAGAATATTGCCGAGACATATCAAGCAACTGAGTATAGTAAACGTTTTGAAGAAGCCATGTGCGATGACTTTAATACGCCTGTGGCGGTATCTGTGTTGTTTGAATTGGTTCGTGAATTGAATAAAGCCAAAACAGAAGCGCCAGCAAAAGCACAAGCTCTGGCCGCTGAACTGAAATCCTTAGCGGAATTGTTAGGCCTTTTGCATCAAGAACCTGAATACTTCTTGCAAAATAGTACGATAAACGAAGGATTAGACGAAGCGGCTATTCAAGCCTTAATTGATGAGCGCACGCAGGCGCGTAAAGATAAAAACTTTGCTCGTAGTGATGAAATTCGTGATGAGTTAGCCGCGCAAGGCATTGAATTGCTGGACAGTCGTGAAGGCACCACTTGGACGCGCAGTTGAGTCATTAGAAGGTAATGTAAAAAGAGGCGATGCTGTTTCAGCGTCGCCTTTGTTTTGTTTGTCTTTATTTGATGTGGATTAGTCTTTATTAACTTTAACGGCTAATACATCGCAAGGAGAGCCATGCAATACACCATTTGCGGTTGAGCCAAGTAGTAGAGCTAGACCATGTCGACAATGACTGCCAACCACAATCAAATCGACTTGTTTTTCTTCAGCGATACGATGGATTTCACTTTCGATACCACCTTGAGTAATGCAACACTCTTTAACAGGAATCTCGATTTGATCCTTCAAAATGTCGATGCGCTCTTTGGCTGTGTCTTGAAGTTGTGCTTGGATGTCGGTGATGTCGATAGGCACATCGCCACCATAAGCGTAATTAAGGGATTCGATAACATGAAGGATAGTTAGCTCTGCGCCAGTGGCTTTACATAAGCCGACGGCCTCATTGGCCACCTTGATACTTTCATCCGTTAGATCAACAGCGAGTAGAATTCTGTTATACATCCTAGAAAACCTCCAGAGTTGGCTAGATATATTTATTATAGTTTAAATCAAGAGAGACATTATTATGACTGCTCTAATTGTTATCTGTATCGCTTTGTCTTTAATGGGTTCGGCATTGTGGATTATGCCGCCAAAAAAAGAGCGTCAACGAATGGCTCTGCGTTTGCATGCGCGTCAGCGAAACCTCACGGTTCAGCTTACCTCAATTGACTTCCCAGACAAATGGGATAAATCAATGATTCGTAAAAAAGTCGTGAATTATGCTCTGTACCACCTAAAACCATTAGATTCTGTCTCTCAGGCTTATTGGTTATTGCCTTATCAAGTTTGGAAATATGAGGAAGTAGCCAAAGGTTGGTGGAGTAATGTGCCTTTATCACTCAGCGATAGTCAAAAGCAGTTGCTAATTGAATTCTCTGGGCGCTTAGAGGGAATTAAGATTCAGTCATCCGGTATTGATTTTTATTGGCAAGAGCAGGGTGATGAGTCAAGTGTGGACGATATTGCCAAGTTACTGCAATCTTTAAAAGAAGTAAAAGTCCATGCCGTTAATGATAATTGACTTATTTAGGCTTCATTGGTGCTTCTGGTGATTCGACACTTTGCATCAATTTAGCCAGCGCCTCTTCAGGATTTTCACTGTCTTTCATGGCTGCTATTTGTGGTGCAAGAATTTCTTTCATACGATCGGTGACAAAGGTTTTTAGTATTTTCTTTTCAGGGCGTTCAATGGAGTCTGATTTGAGATGAGAAAGAATGACGCCATATAATGTTTGTGCAACACGAGTGTCGCCGCTGTCAAAATTTTTGTTGGCTTGAACGATCTGACGGTTTAACTGAATCCATAGATTGAGCCAACGTAAATAGTCGTAGCAGGCTTGATAGTGAGCATTACTTATGCGACCTTTGCGGCGTAAATAGAGTAGCATTTTAGCAAGTTTGGTTAATCTTTCTTTGTAGTTGCTCTTTTCTTGAAAGCTGAACATTTCAGGTTCAGGGCTGAATTCAATAGGTTCCATGTCGCGACCTTCTTCCGCCGTGGCAATGCGGATTTCAATTTTCTCTGGATCGTCTGTGTATTGCAGAAGCTCGCGAAGTGTGTCTAGATAGAAGTCATAGAGAACATCAGAGGCAATGGTATCGGTATTAATGTCCTTAAGACCGCGAATGTGAGATTCAACCCGATCAGCTCGATTAGATAGCTGTAACTGTTTAACGCGGCGTTCGGTGATTTCCTTTTCTTTTTGATGAGCACGCGAACCAACAATGACAGATAAGAGTACTATGATGATTAAAACCGCGATGGTTAAAATTTGCAGAGTAGCCATGATTGTCCTTTAGCAATGAATTCAGTATGTTAAATAAGAAATACCAAGTTCAGCAAGAATTATTATTGAAACAATACAGGGATCGCTTGTCATATAAAAGGTGTTTGCTTAATATCAGCGCCCGAAAGATGAAACTTCGAGCAATACACATTTGCAGATCGACTTTATATAAGGCTTACACAGTTCAATGGGAAAATCACTGGTAATCGTGGAATCGCCAGCTAAGGCGAAAACAATTAACAAGTACTTAGGCAATGACTATGTCGTCAAGTCGAGTGTCGGCCACATTCGTGACTTGCCATCAGGAAAAACTGCTACTACTACGCCGCAGGAAAGGGCGAAGCAAGCAGCCTTGACTCGTAAAATGAGTCCTGAAGAAAAGCTTGAGTATAAAAGTCGTAAAGCTCGTAAACAGCTTATTGCACGCATGGGTGTCGATCCTGAAGACAATTGGCATGCAAATTATGAAGTGCTGCCGGGTAAAGAAAAGGTGGTTGATGAACTCAAACGCCTTGCCAAGAATGCTGACACCATCTATCTCGCAACCGATTTGGATAGAGAGGGAGAGGCCATCGCATGGCACTTGCGTGAAGCCATTGGCGGTGATGACAGCCGTTATAAGCGTGTGGTGTTTAATGAGATCACCAAAAAAGCCATTCAATCTGCATTTGAAACACCTTCAGACTTGGATATGAACCGAGTGAATGCTCAGCAAGCACGACGTTTTCTTGACCGTGTTGTAGGCTTTATGGTGTCACCTTTGCTGTGGGCGAAAGTGGCACGAGGTTTGTCTGCTGGTCGCGTACAATCTGTCGCCGTACGTTTGATTGTTGAACGCGAGCGCGAAATCCGAGCGTTTGTTCCTGAAGAATTTTGGGAATTAGACGCTATGTTAGCCACCTCAAGTAAAGAGGTGATTAAGTTTGAAACCACCAAATACCAAGAGCAAGAATATCGTCCAGTTAATCAGGCCCAGTCTGATGAACACGTAATGCGACTGCAATCGGCAAAGTATTTGGTCAAAAATCGTGAAGACAAGCCGACTAAGAGTAAACCTTCTGCACCCTTTATCACCTCTACCTTGCAGCAGGCGGCCAGTACTCGTTTAGGTTATGGCGTTAAGAAAACCATGATGTTGGCACAGCGTTTATACGAAGCGGGTTACATTACTTATATGCGTACTGACTCGACCAACTTGAGTGTAGAAGCGGTTGACTCATTGCGTGACTATATTCTGAAGCAGTTCGGTGAAGCCTATCTGCCAGCTGAGCCAATTCGTTATTCTAGCAAAGAAGGTGCCCAAGAGGCCCACGAAGCCATCCGTCCCTCAGATGTGAATGTACGAGTTGATGACCTGTTAGGCATGGAAAAAGACGCCCATCGCTTGTATGACCTGATTCGCAGTCAATTTATGGCTTGTCAAATGACGCCAGCCGAATACACCTCAACAACCATTACTGTGACAGCAGATGATTATGAGCTAAAAGCTAAAGGGCGCATTTTACGTTTCGATGGTTACACTCGAGCTATGCAGACTGTGGCGAAAAAAGGCGAAGACAATATCTTGCCTGATGTGGCTCAGGGCGAATATCTTGATCTTAATGAACTTTTACCTGAACAGCATTTTACCAAGCCTGTGGCACGTTTTAGCGAAGCCAGCTTGGTGAAAGAGTTGGAAAAACGAGGCATTGGTCGTCCATCTACCTATGCTTCTATTATTTCAACGATACAAGATCGTGGCTACGTGCGTGTGGAGAATCGTCGTTTTTACGCCGAAAAAATGGGTGACATTGTCACTGACCGTCTGGTGGATAGTTTCACTTCTTTGATGGATTTCAGTTTCACCGCACAGATGGAAGAACGATTGGATGAAATTGCTGAAGGAGATAAGGATTGGATTCAAACCTTGAATGCTTTCTATCGAGATTTTAGCAATGTGCTGGCACGGGCAGAATCGCCAGATGATGGCATGATGTTAAATGAACCAACACCGACGGATGTAGATTGTCCAACCTGTGGTCGTCCAATGCAGATTCGAACTGCCAGTACAGGTGTATTCATGTCTTGCTCCGGTTATGCCCTGCCACCTAAAGAACGTTGTAAAGCGACCATTAACCTGATTCGTGGTGATGAAGCCGTCGCTGTAGACGATGATGAGGGTGAATCTAAGGCGCTGATTAATAAACATCGCTGTAAGATTTGCGGTTCAGCCATGGACAGTTACTTGATGGATGAGCGTCGTAAGCTGCATGTTTGTGGCAACAACCCTTCTTGCCCAGGATATGAAGTAGAAGAAGGTAGCTTTAAAATCAAAGGTTATGATGGACCAGTAATAGAATGCGATAAATGTTCGTCTGACATGCAGCTTAAAACAGGTCGTTTTGGAAAATACTTTGGTTGCACGAATGAAGAGTGTAAAAACACCCGTAAGCTGTTGAAGAACGGTGAAGTTGCTCCGCCTAAAATGGACCCTGTTCCTATGCCTGATTTGGCTTGTCAAAAGGTGGAAGATCATTATGTCTTGCGTGACGGTGCGACTGGTTTGTTCCTTGCTGCCAGCCAATTTCCTCGTAAGCGTGAAACCCGTGCACCTTATGTGAAAGAATTGCTGCCTTATATGGATCAAATTGATCCTAAGTATCATTTCTTTGCAGATGCACCTGTTGAGGACAGCGAAGGTCGTCCTAGCTTAATCCGTTATAGCCGTAAAACCAAAGAGCAATACATAATGACGGAAACGGAAGAAGGTAAGCCAACGGGTTGGAAAGCTTTTTACGATAATGGCAAATGGATAATTGAAGAAGGCAAGAAGAAAAAATGAGCCTTGCCAGTAGTGCTAGCATTACAAATCAAAGATTAGATGCTGCTCGTCGTCTGATAGAGCTAGCCCAATCAAGCGATGAAGCTTGGTTGATTTCTAGTTTAGAAAATTCGGCTATGTTTCAATTGCGCAGTGCTTTAAATGGCTTATTACAAGAAGTTAAATTGGCCTATCGTTTATCAGGTAAGTTGGATATAGCAAGCCTATTGCGAGAAGCGCAAGAAAAGCAGTCATTGGTGCCTGTGTTGATAGAGTTAAATGATTTGCTACAACAAGCTTCATCATGGTGTAGTCAATTAATCTCACTTTATCAGCAACAGCTCGATTGTCATATGAATCAAGCGGCGGTCGATCGAACCAACCTAATTGGTGTGGGCAGTGACGACAGTGCCTCATTAAATTTATATTTATCCAAGCTAACTGACTTGGTGTTACGTTTTAGAGAAGAGTCCTCCGAGTATTAGTATGAAAGAATCTTACCTTGAAATTGTTGAGCTGGATAACGGCGACATTGTATTACGCCCGGCCAGTGACAGTGGTGAGGAAACAGAGCCTTTGGCGACTTTGAAAATTTCAGATAAAACCAAATCCTACCTACAAGATAGGTATTTTGAATTGGCAAAATGTATGTTTCATGCAGGTATTGATTATGTCTATTCGGATGAGTCTGTCATTGAGGAAGGTACGGAATATTTAGAAGAAGATTTTCGCCCGAAAATTCTACATTAACAAATAAGTTTTCTTGAATGGAAAGACCAGAAAAACAAAAAAGGTGGTTGTTGCCACCTTTTTTGCCAGTCATTTGATGTCAAGTGTTTGACTTGCGGAATGATTATAAGCCTTGACGAATAACACCAACGGACAAACCTTCAATAGCAAACTCTTCACTTTCTAAATCCACCACAATGTCTTGGTAATCTTCGTTTTCTGGAATCAGACGCACAATACGACCTTTTTGTTCGAATCGCTTTACGGTTACTTCGTCGCCAATTCTGGCCACCACTATCTGACCGTTACGAACCGTATTGGTTTTGTGTACCGCGAGCAAGTCTCCTTCCATAATACCGATGTTTTTCATACTGGTGCCGGATACGGATAAAAAGTAATCCGCTTTAGGGGAAAACATATTGGCAGGTACAGTAACGTGAGTATCTATGTTTTCTTGTGCCAAGATAGGGTATCCTGCCGCCACTTTACCAATAACGGGAAGGCCTAGATCGTCTTCTTGATTGGCACTTTCACTTGGTTCGATTAAACGTATGCCACGAGAAGCGCCTGACAGCATTTCGATGGCGCCTTTTTTACAAAGGGCCTTTAAGTGTTCTTCTGCGGCATTGGGGGATTTGAAGCCAAGTCTATTCGCGATTTCTGCACGTGTTGGTGGGAATCCGGTTTCATTGATAAACTCGCGAATGGTGTCAAGTACATCAGATTGTCTTTTGGTTAATTTAATCATGGCATTGTCTGGTTGTTTATACAGTAACTGTTATTATATACAGCATTCTTAACGATTCTCAATAAAATAAATGCTTTCAGACGAATTAAAAAATAAAATCCAGTCCGCTTACCGAAATATGCTGGATGCCAAATCTCACCAACCCAGAGTAGGGCAACGCCAAATGATAGGTGCCATTGCCCGTACTTTAGGAAGTATTAAACAAGGCAGCGAAGGGGAACGCTTAGGTGAAAAGCACGTTGCTGTGGTAGAAGCCGGTACAGGGACAGGGAAAACCTTATCATATTGTCTGGCAGCGATTCCTATTGCAAAGGCACGCGGCGCTAAGCTCATCATTTCCACTGCGACTGTTGCCCTGCAAGAGCAGATTTTGCACAAAGACCTGCCGGATATTTTGCAGCACACTGACATCAGCTTTAAATACACTTTGGCAAAAGGTCGTGGTCGCTATCTCTGTTTAAATAACTTAGAGGGGTATTTAGGGGCAGAAGAACAGGCCATGGACGATATGTTTGCTGGCTTGTTTGAACAGCATTTGCAATCGGATGATGTCAATACTCCCTTATATCAGGAAATGGATGAAGCCCTCAGTAAAGGTAAATGGGATGGTGACAAGGATAATTGGGAAGGTATTATTCGCGAGCAAGATTGGCGACGTTTAACCACAGATCATCAGCAATGCACCAACCGAAATTGCGCCAACTATTCCGCTTGTCCTTTTTTCAAAGCTCGTGCTGAAATCGAGGTAGCGGATGTGATCGTTGCCAATCACGATTTAGTCTTAGCAGATTTATCCCTTGGTGGCGGTGCGATTCTGACGCCACCGAAAGAAACCATTTATGTGTTCGATGAAGGCCATCATTTGCCTGATAAGGCCATTGGTCATTTTCGTCATGAAGTTCGATTACAACAAAGCATCAGTTGGCTTCGTCAGCTGGAAAAAAATTTGGTGAATCTGAAGCAAGATTTAAGTGATGAAGTGAGCTTGACTGGACAGCTATTGATTAAAATTCCTCAGCAAATTCAAACCATAGTCAATTTTATTCAGTACGCACAGCAAGGCTTGTCTCCCTATATTAATGGATTAGGCTTGGATCAGGATAACAATCAACACAGATTCGAATTTGGTGTGGTGCCAGACGAATTACGACAACTTGCCTACAGTTTGAGTACCAGTTATCAAAAGTTGTTTAATAGTATTGAAAGCATTCAGGATGAATGCAAAAAAGCCAAGCAGAATGAAGGCATGGGGGTGACACCAGAAGTGGCGGAAACTTGGCAGCCAATTCTAGGGGCAATTTTAGGGCGTATTGAACAAAGTATTGGCCTATGGCAGCTTTACGCTACGGTCGATGACGAACAATATCCACCGAATGCAAGATGGTTGATTCTTTCTGGACAGGGAATGGAGCAAGATATTGAGCTTGGCGCGTCCCCCATTTTGGCAGCTAATACTCTGCATCAGCAGTTATGGGATAAATGTTTTGGTGCTGTAGTGACCTCAGCCACTCTGACGGCCCTGAATCAATTTCATCGCTTCAATATGCGCTCAGGAGTGCCTCGTGAGAGTGAATATTTGCGCGTAATGAGCCCTTTTGATTTTCAAAATAAAGGCCGCTTGCGGATCCCTGATATGGTCTCTGAGCCGAATCAAGTTGAACAGCATACCAAAGAAATCGTCACTTATTTGAACGACAATATTGATGTGGATGGCGCCAGCTTGGTGTTGTTTTCTTCGCGCCGTCAGATGGAAGAGGTAGCGCAGGCCGTTAATGAATCGTTGAAAGACATGATGCTCATTCAAGGAGAGCAGTCGAAACGTGTGATATTGGATTCGCATAAGGCACGTGTAGATGAAGGAAAAGGCAGTTTGTTATTTGGTTTGGCAAGTTTTGCGGAAGGCGTGGATTTGCCTGGAAGCTACTTAACGTCTGTCTATATAGCCAAAATTCCGTTTGCCGTGCCTGACGATCCGGTGGAAGCGACTTTGGCTGAGTGGATTCAAAAACGCGGAGGCAATCCTTTTATGGAAATTACCATACCAGATGCTTCATTGCGCTTGGTGCAGGCGACAGGGCGATTGCTGCGTAGCGAGAAGGATACAGGGGATATTCATATATTGGATAAGCGCCTCAAAACGAAGCGCTACGGCAGTCAGTTAATTCAAAGTTTACCTCCTTATCAGCAGATTTGATTGGAAAAAATAGATATTGGCGGGCTGACTGTGGTCGATTACAAATGAAAAGATGATAAAGCCCTAGCAATTAGGTACACTGCCTGCTCGGATAATTAACCTTTAACAGAAGAAGTGCAAAGTTCCATTATGGAAAACCAAAATCAAGATGTAACACCAGACAGTAACGCGAAACCGAAACGTAATCGTCGTCCAAGCAAACGACCAAGAAAAGCTCAAGGTAAGGCGAGCAACACAAGTAAGGATACGGCTAAATCGGCGCAAGGTGTATGGTCTATTGACGATTTTCAGGTGCCAGAACTGGAAGGTAAATTGCGCTTCCATGACTTAAATTTGCCTGATCGTGTATTGAAATCCATTGCTGAAATGGGGTTTGAGTATTGCAGCGAAATTCAAGCAGAAACATTACCAACAACCTTGCAAGGCTATGACATCATAGGTCAAGCGCAAACCGGTACGGGCAAAACCGCCGCGTTTTTGATCGCTATGATCAGTGACTTCTTGGACTATCCTATTGAAGAAGATAGGGCCAACAACCTAGCTCGTGGTTTGATTATTGCGCCGACACGTGAACTGGCTTTGCAAATTGCTGATGAAGCAGTGAAGTTGACGGCGAATTGTCATCTTAACGTTGTCTCATTGGTGGGAGGCTTGAGCTACGAGAGACAAAAACAAGCATTACTAACGGAAAACGTTGATATTCTTGTCGCAACTCCGGGTCGCTTGTTAGATTTTGCTCGCAGTCGTAAGGTATTGCTTAACAAGGTGGAATGCTTGGTGTTAGACGAGGCAGATCGTATGTTGTCTATGGGCTTTATACCAGATGTGAAAAGCATTATTCGTATGACTCCATACAAAGAATCTCGTCAGACTATGTTGTTCAGTGCCACTTTCCCGAAAGACATTCAAGCTTTAGCGAAACAATGGACCTTCTTCCCGAGAGAAGTCTCCGTGGTGCCGAAAGAAACCACCAATAAAAACATTGAGCAGATTATTTATACTGTCGAAGCTGAGCAAAAATGGCCAGTATTGAAGCAGTTAATAGAAGAAAATGGTGAGCAAAGAACCATTATTTTTGCTAACCGTCGAGACGAAACCCGTGATTTGTTTGAGCGTCTGAAGATGGAAAAGATCAACTGTGCCATCTTGTCCGGTGAGGTTTCTCAGGACAAGCGCGTTAAAACACTGAAAAATTTTAAAGATGGTAAGATTCAAGTTCTGGTCGCAACGGATGTTGCTGGTCGTGGCATTCACGTTGACAATGTTGAGTTAGTGGTGAACTATGCTTTACCAGAAGATCCAGAAGATTATGTGCACCGCATTGGCCGAACGGGTCGTGGTGGCGAAAGTGGCAAGTCAGTGAGCTTCGCTAGTGAAGACGATGCTTTCATGATTCCAGAAATCGAAAAAACCGTGGGCGAAAGTATTCGTTGTGAATACATGGTTGATGCCTCCAAGTAAGCCCAATATATTGAGTGAGCAAAAATGAAGTTAGAACATCATTATGCAGCTCTAGGTGACGCTTTTTCCTCTCATGTGGCGATTCAGCCACTACATGAACAGCGTTTGGTTGAATGTAACCAGACGCTGGCATCCTTTCTAGAGATTGATTTTAAATCCCCAGAGACTCGCGCTATTTTATTAGGTGAAGAGTCTGTGCCAAATAGCCTGAGTATGGTTTATGCAGGTCATCAGTTTGGTGGCTTCTCTCCTCAGCTGGGGGATGGTCGGGGTGTTTTATTAGGGGAGATCAGGGCCCCCGATGGACGATTATATGACCTTCATATGAAAGGCGCTGGATTAACGCCTTATTCTCGCCGTGGTGATGGTCGGGCAGTATTGCGCTCATGTATCCGTGAATATTTAGCCAGTGAAGCCATGGCAGCGTTACAAATACCCACTTCCCGTGCGTTAGCTTTGTTCGATAGTCGTGAAGCGGTTTACCGGGAAATTCCTGAGCCCGGGGCTATGTTGCTTAGAAGTGCACACGGGCATATACGTTTTGGTCATTTTGAGTATTTCTTTTATCAGGGGAAGCAGGATGAGTTACAGCAGCTTATCGATTATTGTCTTAAACAGTATTTTCCAGACGCTTTAACGGCAGAGCAGCCTTTAGTGGCTATGCTTTTTGAAGTGGTAAAAAGAACTGCGCAGATGATCGCCAAATGGCAGTCAGTTGGCTTTCAGCATGGTGTGATGAACACAGATAATTTCTCCATGACAGGAGAGACCATTGATTATGGTCCTTATGGTTTCATGGAAGATTTTGATGAAGGTTGGGTGTGCAATCATTCAGATTATGAAGGTCGTTATGCTTTTTCTCGTCAACCGGGAGTAGGTTTATGGAATCTAAATTGCTTAATGCGTTGTTTTTCTGAGCATTTGTCACGAGATCAGCTGGTTGCCATATTGCAGACTTATGAAACACAACTGCAAACACATTATGACCATCTTATGATGGCTAAAATGGGTTTGCAAAAGCAGCAAGATTTGCATGCGCTCTTGCCACCGTTATTGCAGCTTATGAGTAAGGAGAAAATGGATTACACCTTATTTTTCCGCTTGTTATCTAGTCTTGAACAAAATGATTTCGCCCCCATACTCGATGAAGTGATTGATCGTGAAGCCATGCGTGATTGGCTTCATGAGTATCAATCGGTAAGGTTAAAAGAAGATGGGGATTGGTCATCTGTCTCAGACGCCATGTTGGCAGTTAATCCGAAATTTATTTTACGTAATTATTTGGCTCATGAAGCCATACAGGCTGCGGAGCGAGGCGATTACCTTCCGTTTCGACGCTTGTTGAATGTATTAAACTCCCCGTTTGCGGATCATGACGCTGCGAATGATCTGGCGCAACGTGCACCTGAGTGGGGGAAATCATTGGAAGTCAGTTGTTCATCATAATAGATGATCACAATAGGAAATAATAAATGAAGCATTCTGTATGTGTGTTGGGTGGCGGAAGTTTTGGTACTGCTCTGGCCAATATAATGGCTAAGAATGGGCATCAGGTCAGCCAATGGATGCGTAATGAACAGCAAGTAGAAGAAATTAATTTAACAGGGTTGAATAGTCGTTATCTACCCAATGCCCCGTTGCACCAGGAATTGCTGGCAACCAGTAACCTAGAGCAGGCGATACGTGACAGTGATACTGTGTTTGTTTCTATTCCATCGAAGTCTTTTGAACAAGTTGTGGAACGCATAGAATCCCTGTTGACACCCGATAAAATTCTAATTAGCACAACGAAAGGCTTTAACCCAAACCGTTTTGAGTTGATGAGTGATGTATTGCGCCGTAATTCAGTGACGCAAAAAATTGGTGTGCTAAGTGGGCCAAATTTGGCCAAGGAAATTGCTGCCGGACAAATGACAGGTTCGGTAATTGCTAGTGCAGATGACTTGGTTCGCCAGCGAGTGATAGAGTTACTCAAATCACCGACTTTCCGGGTTTATGAAAACCGCGATAGTAAGGGCGTAGAGTTAGCAGGTGCATTGAAAAATATTTACGCCATTGTTTGTGGTCTAGCCAAAGCATTGAAAGTGGGTGAAAACACCATGTCGATGATTATGACCCGTAGTTTGGCGGAGATGAGTCGTTTTGCTGTGCACTTTGGTGCTAATCCAATGACTTTTTTGGGGCTGGCTGGTATGGGAGATTTGATTGCCACTTGTACTTCGCCATTGAGTCGGAATTATCGTGTTGGCTTTGCTATAGGTTCTGGCCAGGATTTGGATGAAGCCATAGGTTCTATTGGTGAGGTAGCTGAAGGGGTTAATACACTTAAAATGGTCGTGGAAGAAGCTCATAAGCATCAACTTTATATGCCTTTGGCAGAAGGTTTGTTTAAACTAATATTTGCAGGGGCATCAATAGAATCTCTAGTAGGTTCTATGATGACGGGAGAGCAGAAATGGGATGTCGAATTTGCGACAAATGAGGAGGCAAAAAATGTCTAAACCAGGCTACGCCAAACAAGAATTTTGGTTTCGTTTGATTTTTATGTTGTTTTATTGGTTTGTGTTGAATCTAGCGATCACAGTATTTGGTATTTTGCTTGTGGTGGTGAGTTTAGTGAAATTAGGCTCTAAACAAGAACCGGTAACCTTGTCTTCTTGGCTAACGAATGTGACGGCGTTTATCGGTCAGATTTTTTCTTACCTGTCTTTTGCCGAGGAAGAAAAGCCTTTTCCATTTCAGCCTTGGCCAAAAGTAACACCTGAAGATGATGCCTAAACATCTCTATATACTGCGTCATGGTAATGCCAGTCCATACAGTCAAACAGGTGATGCCGAACGTGAGCTGACAGAGCTTGGTATAGCTGAAGCCAAGTTGTCAGCGCAATCTTTTAAAGCTAGGCAGTGTCCACTGGATACGGTAGTCGTCAGTCCTTATGTAAGGGCGCAGCAAACAGCTAAAACCTTCTTGGCAGAGTTAGGGGGGAGGAGTCAATTTTTCACGAATGATTTGATTACACCTGCCGGCCGAGTATCGCAAGTTACCGATTGGCTTGAACAGCAGAAAAGTGAGTCTATTTTATTGGTCACTCATCAGCCATTTGCGCAAGATTTGGTGGAATATTTGACTGATCAAGTATTACCGTTGGATTTTGCCATGACCACTGGCACTTTAGTCTGCATCGAGGCGGAATTTTTTGCTGCTGCTTGTTGTCAAATGAGTTGGTATATCTCTCCAAAATAAATCATCAATTGATCTCATAGAATGGTAGTTCAAATATGGGAAATGAAGTTGTCTTTAAGCTGCCTCATACTGAGTTGGCAGCCTTGCAGTGGCTGTCGCAAGACGCTTCTGCAATCAAAGTACTATCTTTACATGGTTGGCTGGACAACGCAGCTAGCTTTATTCATTTAGCGCCATACCTTGCTGATTTTTCTCACACTGCGGTGGACATGGCTGGGCATGGTTTATCACGACATAGACCGGCTGGCAGTTTTTATCATTTGTGGGATTATGTTCTTGATACAGTGTCAATTTTGAATCAGTCCAAACAAAGTGTCTGGCTAATTGGGCACAGTATGGGAGGTGCTGTGGCCATGTTAGTTGCTGCAATAGCGCCAGATAAGGTACGTGGATTAATTATATTGGATAATATGGGCCCATTGACCGGAGCGCCACAGGATAGAGCAGTGACCTTGCAGCGAGCGATTAATAAAATGGCTAAGTTAAAGCTTGGACGCACTTCTCAATATGAGAACAAAGAAGCCATGGTGCTTGCGAGAATGGAGGGTTTTACTAAGCTTTCTAAATCCGCATCAAAACTATTGGTGGAGCGTGGCGCTCAGGATGATGAGCAAGGCGGGTGGTCATGGCGACATGATACTAAGCTGACTTTCCCTTCTCCCTTTCGAATGGATGAAGAGAGTGTGGCCGCTTTTATTCAGGAGATTAAATGTCCTACTTTGGCGTTAATGGCCAGTCAGGGTATTTATGCTAATAATCCAGATTTTGTTGAGCAACGTAAACAATACTTTCCATGGATAAAATTACAATGGCTAGAAGGAAATCATCATTTCCATTTAGAGCCAGATACTTGTTTTACAGTAGCGACTCAAATTAAACAGTTTATTGATCAAAACTGATAAGCAAGACACACAATCGAGGATACGACTCTATGAAATTGACAATAAGTTTATTGGCGATTTTATCAAGCTTTGCACTTAATGCTGCGCCGCTCGGTATTGAAGATTTTCGTGATGCTCAGTTAATCAAGAGTCGTTCTGATAAGCAGGTCTCTGTTGAAGTGCCATTGGCTAAAATTCAGCGTTCTGGAAGGGGCTGGGAGCCAGAAAAAGTGTTACGACTTACCGGTGATCTGACTACTTCACTTTACAAAATTGATCGTAACGCTTCATTAGAGGCGGTTTATCAGCATTATCGTGATCAGTTAACCACTTCTAATCAAGCCTTGCTGTTCGAGTGTTCAAGTCGCAATTGTGGTAGCAGTAATGCTTGGGCAAATGACTTTTTTGGCGAATACTTGCTATATGGTTCAGAACAAAATCAATCTTTGTTAGTTGTTCAATCTTCCAACAATACTTATCAAGTCTTGTACATTAATCGGCGCGGCGCGGGCGATGTAATGGTACGTCTAGATCAACTATCTATATTATCAGGCACAACCGATCGTAATTTTCTAGCTCAATTAGAAGTAACTGATGTGCCAAGGATTCGACGTTTCTTAAGTGATCTGCCAGCAGGACAAAAGGTGGTGGGTTTTGTAACCAGTGAAAGGCAAAATGGTGAAACAGCTATTGTGCTTGGTGATCGACAGATTGATAATCTCATGTCAGCATTAGGAGAAAGGTTGGCAAGCAGGGTAAGATTTATCAATCTTGCGGACATGGGAAAAGACAGTTTGGGCGTGAATCGCATTACCTTTGTAAGAGAGGATTAATTCACTAGGAAACTTATGGAAGATTTAAGAAACAAAAAAACCGCTTCTTTGGTACTAGGAAGTGGTGCTGCAAGAGGGCATGCGCACATTGGTGTTATCAAAGCGGTTGAAGAAGCGGGTTATGATATTATCAGTGTTTCAGGTTGTTCAATCGGTGCAATTGTTGGTGGCGTTTATGCCGCTGGTAAATTTAAGGAATACGAAGAGTGGGCTTTGTCTCTTGATAAGGTAAGTGTTCTGCGCTTATTGGACATGTCTATTTTTAATGGTGGTTATATTAAAGGCGACAAATTTTTCGAGAAAATCGAAGAGATGATTGGTGCGCCACAAATAGAAGATTTGAACATAGATTTTACAGCAGTGACGGTAGATCTACTTAATCAAAAGGAGTTTTGGTTCCAGCGCGGTGATCTCATTAGCGCGATGCGCGCGTCTTCTGCAATTCCTTCGATTGTCTCACCTGTGGCAATAAATGATCGCAAATATGTTGACGGTGGTGTGCTCAATCCGTTGCCTATTATTCCTTCTGTACCAGCGGGAGCAGATTATATTATTGCTGTAGATCTTAATGGTCCGGCGGATAATATCCATCATGAGCAAGAAAAAATAGAAGAGCAAGAAGATGGTCCAGCTTGGTGGAACAATGCCAAAAGTTTATTCTCCAAAAATAAAAATGAAGAAAATCAGGGGGATTACAATGCGGAGAGCTGGGGACGTTTAGAAACCATCAACATGATGTTTGAGACTATGCAAGAATCATTAACTCAATATAAGTTGGCGGGCTATCCGCCGGATTTATTGATCTCAGTACCCAAAGATATTTCCGCGTTTTATGAATTTTGGCGGGCTGAAGAATTAATTAAATTCGGTTATGAAGTGGCGCAAAAAGCCATTACTGACCTTGAATCGAATAATTCAGTTTATCATTCATTTCCAAAGGGTTAATGCCTTGCTTACGTAATAAGCGACACAGTTCAATTAATGGTAGTCCAATGAGGGCAGTTGGATCATCACCTGCCATTTTTTCAAATAGGGTAACGCCTAGGCCTTCACATTTAAAGCTGCCAGCGCAATCTAAAGGTTGTTCAAGGCTAACGTAATTCACAATCTCTTGTTCACTCAACTGACGAAAATGCACATGATAGGGTACTAAGCTGTAATCGTATTTTTGCGTGGCGGTATTAAAAACACATAAGCCAGTTAAAAAGCTGACCTTTTCGCCACTAAATCGAGTGAGTTGAGCAATAGCCTTGGTATGAGTGTGTGGCTTGCCGAGAATATCCTTGTGCAATACAGCAACTTGATCGGATGCAATGATAATGGATGAAGTGGTTGATGGTGGACATTTGTCTATTTGCTCAGCGACAGCCTGCGCTTTACTAATGGTTAAGCGTTTTACTAATGCTTCTGGTGATTCATGAATAAGAGGCTGTTCATCAATGTTAGGTGAAACACATTCAAAAGACAGGTTAAGTCGTTGTAATAGTGCCTTTCGATAAGGGGACGAGGAGCCCAAAATGAGTTTTTGTTGCATCATTTTTCCTGTGGGGGGTGAGTGAATGTGTGAATTTTACTTGTTTTTCTCTATCTGGTTCAAAATAAAGTGAAAAAAAGCGCTTTAAGTGCAGTTAGACTTTGACAATAGAGGTGCTTGGCAATATCATTTGCCGCCATGTTGAATGACACATTGCCCAAATATTTTGACCCGCGCAAGTACGCTAACAATGAGTCGGCGTTTGAAGGGAAAATGCCCCTTAATCAATTTAAGGAGTTATGTGCTGTTTTAGCCTCAGATGAGGGTGATGCATTTATACATTTAGACTTTAGAGTTGATGAGGATAGGCGATATATTGCTACCGGATCATTGACAGCGAAAGTGCAGGTTGTTTGTCAGCGTTGCATGGGACCAGTTGAGTATGATCTGGCGGTGGATTTAGCACTGGGCTTTGTTTATGACGAAGATCATGCAAAAAATCTTCCGAACAATTACGATCCTGTTGTCATGACCGATGGTGAAGTAATTTTGGCAGATATGGTCGAGCAAGAAATCATACTTGCTTTGCCTATTGTCGCTTATCACGAAGAAAGTGGTTGCAACCCAACAGCTCAAAAGTATGCCTCGTCTACCGATGACGCAGCGGATGACGAAAAACCGAATCCATTTAGTGTATTAGCCCAATTAAAGGCTAAGAAAAGTTAGGAGCTCCAAAAATGGCAGTACAAAAAAGTAAAGTAACTCGTTCACGTCGCGGCCAGCGTCGTTCTCACGATGCTTTGACTAGCGCAACTCTATCTGTAGAAAAGACAACGGGTGAAATTCACCGTCGTCACCACATTTCTGCAGACGGCTTTTACCGTGGCCGTCAAGTTATCGCCCCAAAAGGTGAGTAATTAAGATACCCATGATCAGGGTAGCTTTAGACGCTATGGGCGGGGACTTAGGTCCCCGTATTGCTTTTCAGGGAGCTGTTCATATATTGGACAATAATCCTGATGTGGCAATTACTCTTTTCTATGCCCCAAATGCAGGGCTTGATTTACCTTCGCCTCACGAAAGACTCTCTTTAGTAGCTTGTGATGATGTCATATTACCTGATGAAGAGATTCGTTTGTCCTTGTTTCATCGTCAACAAACTTCAATATATCAAGCTATTCGCAGTTTATTCACAAAGCAATCTGATGTTGTGGTTACCTTGGGTAATACTGGTGTAATGGTGGCATTAGCGCGTCATATTCTTGGTCTAATTCGCCCTAAGTTGTATCCTGCTTTAATGCGTGAAATACAATCTAATCCCTTACGTTGTTTAGTGGATCTAGGGGCAAATGTTCATTGTCCTGCATCAATGTTAGTAGGCTTTGCTCAATTAGGTGCCGCTTATGTAGAAGCTTTGAGTGATGAGGAGCCAAAAGTGGGCTTGTTGAACGTTGGGGTAGAGAGCTCAAAAGGCAGTGCGGTTATTAAAGAGGCTGATGGCCTTTTAATTGACCAAGAGTGGCCCAATTATCAAGGCTACGCCGAAGGGAGTGAATTGTTTGAAGGTGAAAAAAATGTCATTGTTTGTGATGGCATGGTGGGTAACGCAGTATTAAAAGCATCCGAAGGTTTATTATCATTTATTCAGAAAAAAATGACTCGCATCACACAGGCGTCTTCTGTTTTTGAGTCTTTTTACCAAACTGAGCGACGTCATGGGGCTTGCCTTGTGGGAGTGCGTGGCAATTTGGTAAAAGGTCATGGTCGCTCAGATGTGCCTGCAATGATTGGGGCGATTGAATACGGAATGGATGTCGCGCGCGCTAATTTATCGCAGGTGATAGAAGCGCGAATTTGTAAGGAGGAAATAAAATGAGTACAACAACCGCTTTTGTTTTTCCCGGTCAGGGGTCTCAGCAGCTAGGTATGCTTGCTGACTTGGCTGAAAAGCATGGCATTATAAAGCAAACCTTTGCGGAAGCTTCTGATGCTTTGGGCTACGATCTATGGGATCTGGTTCAAAATGATGCTGAAAGATTGAGCCAAACTGATAAAACTCAACCAGCTTTGTTGACGTCAAGTGTTGCTCTATGGCGTCTTTGGGAGCAGCAGGGGGGTGACAAACCCGCCTACCTGGCTGGTCACAGTTTAGGGGAATACTCTGCTTTAGTGTGTGCTGGTGTGATTGAGTTTGCTGATGCTGTGAAATTGGTAAAATTACGCGGCGAGTACATGCAGCAAGCTGTCCCAGCTGGTGAAGGCGCTATGGCGGCGATTATTGGTTTAGATGATGATAAGGTCGTTGCGGTTTGTGATGCTGTACAAGGCATCGTCAGTGCAGTGAATTTTAACTCGCCAGGTCAAGTGGTTATTGCTGGTCATGTTGCCGCCGTAGAAGCAGCAATGGAAAAAGCGAAAGAAGCAGGTGCAAAACGTGCTTTACCCCTTCCTGTTAGTGTACCATCTCATTGTGAATTGATGATTCCTGCAGGCGAAAAATTGGCCAAAGAATTGAACTCTATTGAGTTTAAAGCGCCGACTTGTACACTGGTGCAGAATGTTTCTGCGCAGGCTGTGTCCGATCCTGAGTTGATCAAGTCGAACTTGGTGGCTCAATTGAGTGAGCCTGTATTGTGGACACAATCGATTGCTTTACTTGCTGAGTTGGGTGTTACTACCACTATTGAATGTGGACCAGGTAAAGTGTTAAGTGGTTTGAATAAACGTATTGTAAAAGGCTTGGCAGCATCTTCTGTTGGAGATTTGGCAGGTTTTGAAGCGGCATTAGCTAACTAGGAATACCTTCCTTTAGCTTTTGCTTTTTTGTTAATTGTTGGAGACAGGAATGAGTCTTGAAGGAAAAATTGCCCTAGTGACAGGAGCGACACGAGGCATAGGTAAAGCGATTGCAACTGCTTTAGTTGAGCAAGGTGCAACCGTGATTGGTACCGCGACCAGTGAATCTGGTGCGCAAAGTATCAGTGAATACCTAGGTGAAAATGGAAAGGGTTGGGTATTGGATGTCTCATCCAGTGATTCCGTAGACAGTGTGGTCAAAGAAGTGACCGCTGAATTCGGTGCGCCAACTATTTTAGTTAATAATGCCGGTATTACTCGCGATAACCTTATGATGCGTATGAAAGAAGATGAGTGGGAGCAAGTGCTTAACACTAATCTGACTTCAGTATATCGTGTCACCAAGGCTTGCTTGCGTGGTATGACCAAAGCCAAATTTGGTCGCGTCATCAGTATTAGTTCTGTTGTAGGCTCCATGGGGAATGGTGGTCAGACTAACTATTCAGCTGCCAAAGCGGGTTTAGAAGGCTTTAGCCGTTCGCTAGCAGCGGAAATTGCTTCTCGTGGTATCACAGTGAATTGTGTTGCCCCAGGCTTTATTGAAACAGACATGACCAAAGTATTGCCAGAAGATCACAAAGCCAAATTGGTGGAAAAAGTGCCTTCAGCGCGTCTTGGTCAACCTGAAGAAATTGCGTCAGCTGTCGCATTTTTGGCGTCACAAGGCGCTGCGTACATTACCGGTGAGACCTTGCATGTCAATGGCGGCATGTATATGTCATAATTTGAGTTGAATTTTATAATTAATTCAACGAAAATACGTCTCCGGTTCATGTTGAGAATCATGCCTTTAAGGCGATCGAATATATAATATGCTCACAATGAGCTGTTAATGAGTAGAGTAGGAACTTCTAATGAGTAGCATTGAAGAACGCGTAAAAAAAATCGTTTGTGAACAACTGGGTGTTAAAGAGGAAGAGGTTGTTCCTTCAGCATCTTTTGTAGATGACCTAGGTGCAGATTCCCTAGATACGGTTGAGTTGGTTATGGCTCTTGAAGAGGAATTTGATACTGAAATTCCTGATGAAGAAGCTGAAAAAATCACTACCGTACAAGCAGCGAATGACTACATCAACGCTAACTTGTAATAGTTTGGTGAACTGAGTTTCCCGAAAAGCCGCTCGTAATTGTTACAGCGGCTTTTCTTATTAATAGCCATTTAGGTTGTGGTGGCGATTTTTGGAGGAATCATATGTCTCGTCGTCGGGTTGTAGTCACAGGAATGGGAATGGTGACACCCCTTGGCAATAATGTAAAAGACACGTGGGATAACATATTGGAAGGCAAAAGCGGTGTCAGTGAGATTACTTCTTTTGATTCTAGCCAATTTTCCACGCGATTTGCGGCGCAAGTGACTGACTTTGATGCAACTCAGTATATGAGTGTCAAAGAAGCTCGCAAAATGGATATTTTCATTCAATATGGTATTGCAGCTGCTGTACAAGCTTTAGAAGATGCGGATATTCGCGAAGAAACCGTAGATTTGGCTCGTGTTGGTTGTGCTATTGGTTCTGGTATTGGTGGCTTACCAATGATTGAAAAGAACCTTGAGTTATTGAATGAGTCTGGGCCAAAACGTATATCGCCTTTCTTTGTCCCGGGCGCGATTATTAATATGATTTCTGGTCATGTAGCCATTCGTTTTGGCTTTAAAGGACCGAATATTTCAATTGTTACGGCTTGTACTACAGGCACTCATAATATCGGTATGGCTGGTAGAATGATTGCTTATGGTGATGCGGATGTAATGATAGCGGGTGGCGCTGAAATGGCGATAACGCCACTTGGCATTGGTGGTTTCGGAGCCGCGAGAGCTTTATCAACCCGTAATGATGATCCGAAAACGGCAAGTCGCCCATGGGACAAAGATCGTGATGGTTTTGTGATGGGAGACGGTTCGGGCATTTTAGTGCTAGAAGAATATGAGCATGCTGTTGCTCGTGGTGCGACCATTTACGCTGAGTTAGCAGGCTTTGGTATGAGTGATGATGCCCATCATATGACAGCGCCGCCTGAAGGTGGTGAAGGAGCCGCAGTGGCCATGAGCTCGGCTCTAAAAGATGCTGGGGTTTCACCAATGGAAATTGATTATATCAATGCCCACGGTACTTCCACGCCTGCCGGTGATTTGGCGGAAACGCAAGCGGTTAAAGCGGTGATGGGTGAGGACGCTTCTGATGTGGCAATTAGCTCAACAAAGTCCATGATAGGTCATCTTCTGGGGGCCTCAGGAGCTGTTGAGTCAATTTTCTCTATCTTAGCAATACGTGATCAAGTCGCCCCGCCAACCATTAACCTTGAAGAAGTGGGTGAAGGTTGTGATTTAAATTATGTGCCATTCACTCCGCAGAAGCGCAAAATTGATGTGGTTTTAAACAACTCATTTGGTTTCGGCGGAACGAACGGAACATTGGTGTTTAAAAAGGTGTAATTTCTTGGGCGATTTATATCGCCCAAGAAAGTTGCGTTTGCTGAGTGCGCAGTTGCTGTTTATCTAGTGAGATACTTGATAGTAGCGATTAGTGTAACTGCTTATTATGGTTACGAAATTTACTGATTTCATCGTGAATATCATAGGCAATTTGTTGATTATCTAATTCATAGAGTTGGTCTTCTAATTGTTGATAAAAGGCGATTTCTTCATCACCTAAATAATGCAGGCATTCACCACCGATAAACCAGAGTAATTCCCGTTTGATTAATGGGACTAGATTTGGGTAGCAGCGAATAAAGCGTGCTAAAATTTCTTGGGCATTGAAACTGTAATCCGCTTCGTTATTTTCGATCTGCTGGCTAAGAAGCTCCCATTTCTTAAGAAAATCCGTTTCTTCTTCTGCTAAATCCGCAGTGTTAAATGGATCGTGTTCAGCGAATCGCTGACGTAGATCTGCAAAAGCGTTAAGAATGTATTGTGTGCGTGATTCCACGTAAAACCCTATTAAATAAGTAACGATTGAGTCGGCTAGAGCCGTACGAGAAACCTAATTATGACATATGCAATCGAAATTAGTGACCTCAAAAAACGCTATGAAAGCGGATTTGAAGCATTAAAAGGGGTGAATTTAACGGTTGAGAAAGGGGATTTCTTTGCCTTGTTAGGGCCAAATGGTGCTGGAAAATCGACAAGCATCGGTATTCTCTGTTCATTGGTTAACAAGTCGTCTGGTAAAGTGTCTATTTTTGGGCACGACATAGATCAAGACTTTGCCAAGGCAAAACAATACTTGGGTGTGGTGCCACAAGAATTCAATTTTAATGTCTTTGAAACGGTTTTTAACGTTGTCGTTACTCAGGCTGGTTTCTATGGGATTGATCGCAATGTGGCGGCTGAGCGAGCTGAAAAATATCTAAAAGAGTTGGACCTGTGGGATAAAAAAGACGTTCAGTCGCGCATGTTATCAGGGGGCATGAAGCGGCGATTAATGATTGCGCGGGCTTTGATTCATGAACCCGAAGTGCTGATTTTAGACGAGCCAACCGCTGGTGTGGACATTGAATTACGTCGTTCCATGTGGGAATTCATTAAGGGGTTAAATGCCCGTGGTACGACCATCATACTCACCACCCATTACTTAGAAGAAGCAGAGCAGTTGTGCCGCAATATTGCCATTATTAATGCGGGTGAAATTGTCGAAAATACCAGTGTCAAAGCACTGCTTAAAACCCTTAATCAAGAAACTTTTATTTTAGACCTAGATCAGCCATTACCGACAGATTGGTCGGTGGACGACTATAGTGTCACAATCAGCGCAGATGGCTCTAGCTTGGAGGTTGAGGTAACCAAGGGGCAATCGATCAATCATATTTTCAGTGCGCTGGATAAGGTGTCGGTAAATGTAGTGAGTATGCGCAATAAATCAAATCGACTTGAAGAATTATTTGTAAAATTAATTAAGGGCTAGAGTATGAAAAATTCTGAAATCTGGATTGCGTTTTGTACTATTTTAGCTCGTGAGATTCGTCGCTTCACACGAATTTGGGCACAAACTTTATTACCACCAGCCATTACAATGAGCTTGTATTTCGCTATTTTTGGTAACCTAATTGGTGATCGAATTGGTGAAATGGGGGGCTTTAGTTACATGCAATACATAGTGCCTGGTTTAATCATGATGTCGGTGATTACCAATTCCTATTCTAATGTGTCATCGTCTTTTTTTTCGGCTAAATTTCAGCTTAGCATTCAAGAGTTATTAGTCTCACCAACACCTAACTGGGTGATTTTATTGGGTTACGTGCTAGGGGGCGTCGCGCGCGGGTTGAGTGTAGGCTTCATTGTCACCTTACTGTCATTGTTTTTTACTCATCTGGCATTAGAAAATTTGTTTCTGACCATTCTTGTGGTGTTTCTCACAGCCGTGATGTTTTCTTTGGGCGGCTTTGTGAATGCTATTTATGCGCGTAATTTTGATGATGTGTCAATCGTACCTACCTTTATATTAACGCCTTTGACGTATTTAGGTGGGGTCTTTTATTCGATCGATTTGTTGTCTAACTTTTGGCAATCGATTTCACTGCTTAATCCTGTGTTATATATGGTGAATGCGTTTCGATATGGCATTCTTGGTATTTCTGACATTAATATTTACTGGGCACTGGTCATGGTCAGTGTGTTTATTGTGGTTTTATTTTGGTACGGATTGCACTTGTTAAATAAAGGCAAGGGCATTAGAAATTGAGGTAAGTTATGGGCTTTTTACCCTTAGGTCAGCAAACAGAGTATGTTTCTGAGTACGATGCAGGGTTGCTTTATCCCATTGCACGGGTGGATAAGTGGTCAGAAATGGGAATTGCTTCTGAGCGTCTGCCTTTTTACGGTGAAGATGTGTGGAATGCTTACGAAGTTTCTTGGTTGGACTCGAAGGGCAAACCTATCGTTATGATTGCGGAATTCCGCTTGCCTTGTGATTCTCCTAATATTATTGAATCTAAGTCGTTTAAGTTATATTTGAATTCACTGAATCAAATGCGTTACGAATCCTTTGAGCAGGTTCAAGGCATTCTTGAGAACGACTTGTCTGCCGCTGCAGGTGCTAAGGTCACAGTTGTATTGCGTGAACTGGATGCTATGCAATCTTTGGTGATTTTGACGCCAGATTATTGTATAGATCATTTGGACGTGGACATTAATGACTACCACCCAAATAGCGAATTACTTACTACTGATCAAAGTCTAGGTCAGGTGGAAGAGCGCTTGGTCAGCCACTTATTAAAATCCAACTGTCCGGTGACCAATCAGCCAGATTGGGGGTCAGTATTTATTGATTATTGTGGACCAAAAATTCAACATGAATCCCTGCTTAAATACATTGTTTCTTTTCGAGAGCATACGGATTTTCATGAGCAGTGTGTTGAACGCATCTTTATTGACATCATGCGTCAATGTCAGCCAGAGTTTCTGACCGTATACGCTCGTTATGTTCGCCGTGGTGGTTTGGACATTAACCCATACCGTTCGACCCAAGAGGGTTTGGTATTGGGTAATGATAGATTGAGTCGACAGTAAATCGCATGATATGAAAAACCACACTAAGCTGTGGTTTTTTTATTTTATGACCTTGCGTAAATATCTCATGTAGCCTGTAAAGCTAGCCAACCAAGTAGCCCACAGATTATCAATGATATGGGCAGAGACAGCAAAATCATCAGTGCTATTTCTTCTTTTGGCCCCTTGTAGCTCGTAGCCAGCATGTAACTGATTACAGCCACAGGCATGGCGTTTAGAATGATGAGTACCATTTTTTCCAGCGGCGTTAGAGGCAATAAGCAAGTAATGGCAAAAGCCACCAAACAGCCCATTACAGGTCGATAAATAGAAAAAGCGATAACGCTTTTTAGTTTGCCTTTGTCCTTGATGGTCAATTTACTCAATGAATTGCCAAGTAATAACAGCATCATAGGAAGCGTTATTTGGCTCATCATGGTCAAAGTATTGGTGATTGCTTCTGGTAGCTGTATGGACAGAGATAACATTATGATGCCAATGAGCAAGGCAATAACAGGCCCATTTTTCAGTAGCTGTTTTGGACGATATTCTCCTGACATAACACCAACACCCAGACTAAAGTGACTGATCTGCACCACGGACGATACCACAACCGCTACCGCCAACCCTGGTTCAGCAAATAAAGCGAACGCAATAGGAATACCAAGATTGCCTGCATTTGGGTTAACTAAAGGAGACAGATAAAAACGAATGGATTGACCAGTTAGCTTAAGGAAAGCTAGAGTGATAAGTGACATGCTGGCCAATATCAAAATACTCGCCATAATGATTTTTGCCATAGAATAGATTTCCATATTCATTGACAAAACAGAGGTTAACAGTAGAGCTGGCATGCCTATATTGGACACTAGATTACCGATTTGCGGGGCGTCTAAATAATCGGTATGTTTCCCTAAAAAAAATCCTAGACTGGCAAGCAACACAATAGGAGTTAAAGCAAGGAGAATTGAGGGAAGCATGAATGTCTCTTAACTACATGATTAAAATCGAAAAATAAGGATAACAGATGAAATCAAGAATACTAGGTAAGACAGCTTGGTCAATTTCTGAGATAGGATTGGGGTGTTGGCAGTTAGGTAATGACTTTGGCCCCATTGAAGATAAACAAGCCTTAGCAGTATTGGATGCGGCTAAGGAACAAGGCATTAGCTTTTTCGATACGGCAGATGTCTATGGTGCAGGACTCAGCGAAGAGCGCATTGGTCGTTGGCTAAAGCAGAGCAGTTGGCAGCCTAAAATCGCCACCAAAGTGGGTCGTAATGGGGAATTATACCCAGATGGTTATACTAAGGTGAAGATGAAGCAGAGCCTTCAGGCGTCTGCCAAGCGTTTGGGAGTGGAAACGCTTAATCTGGCTCAGCTGCATTGTGTTCCAAGAGAGGTCTTGTTTGCTGGCGATGTACTAGCATGGATGGAAGACTTTCAACAGGAAGGTTTAATTGAGTATTTTGGTGCCAGTGTCGAAATGATCGACGAAGCTCTATTTTGCTGCCAGCACGATAAGCTCGCCAGTTTACAGGTTTTGTTTAATCTATTTCGTCAAGATGCCGTGGATGAATTGTTTCCATTAGTGTCAGAGAAAAACATAGGTGTCATTGTTCGCTTGCCTTTGGCCAGTGGTTTGTTAACGGGAAAGATGTTTAAAGGCTATCAATTTGATGAAAGCGACCATCGACACTACAACAAAGATGGTGTGGCTTTTCATGTTGGTGAAACATTTAATGGCATTCCTTTTGATCAGGGAATAGATCTTGTGGAGGAAGTCAGTGCTATGTTGCCTGAAGATCATAGTATTTTGGATGTGGCTTTACGATGGATTCTAGATCAGCCACAAGTGTCAACCATTATTGCTGGAGCCACCCGTCCAGAGCAGGTAATTCGTAATGCTCAAGCCAGTCTTCTTGAGCCATTATCGACTGAGCTTCACCATAAGTTGAAAACTTTTTATCTACAAAAAGTACGCCAGGCAATACGTGGCGGTATTTGATGTAGGTGCAAAATATTTGATGGTCAGTAAATCTTGCCCCTGAAAAATTTAGGGGCAGGATTATTAAGGAAGGGCGTGGTTTAAGCTCTCTTTATTCTTTGTTAAGCTTCTTGCCAATATGCTTATATTGGACGGCGAAACTTGCCTCGAATAAAAGAGAGTGATCCTCACGCTGACCCCTACATGGATGTAGGGGATTAGAGCAACGCAGGAGCACGTTGTCGTAGCCAGTGGACTTGTTCGTACCTTCCTTAACTTAAAATCTGCTCGGCATGAGCCTTGGTTTTGACCTTAGTTATGATGTCGGCAATTTTACCTTCTTCATCAATGATAAAAGTGGTGCGTACCGTTCCCATGTATTCCTTGCCCATGAACTTTTTTAACTGCCAAGTACCGTACAAATCGTGCACTGTTTTTTCTGTATCGGCAATTAATGGGAAAGGCAGTTGATATTTTTCGATGAAGTTTTGGTGTTTTTTTTCGCTATCGGGACTGATGCCCAATACCACATAACCTTGATCTAATAAAGCCTGATAGTTATCGCGTAAATCACACGCTTGAGCGGTGCAGCCTGGCGTGTTGTCTTTTGGGTAAAAATACAGCACTACCTTTTTACCTCTGAACTGACTAAGGGTAATGGTGTCACCGTTTTGATCTTTGGCGCTGAACTCTGGGGCAATTTGTCCTACTTCAATAGTCATAACATTTCTCTCGAATCAATCAGATGAAAAAGGCAAGCTTAACAAGAGCCAAACAAAAAATCTCTGTTAACGGCAATTATGGCAAAATTACATAGGCTTTACTCTTGTCAATGATTGTTTATAAACAGCCTGAGCGTTAATATAGGCGCGCTTATAATTTTAACGGAGACTCAAAATGATCACGGGTAGTTTAGTTGCGCTTATCACTCCCATGTTAGCGGATGGCGCTGTAGACACTGAGAAGTTGGATGATCTAATCGAGTTTCATATTAATGAAGGAACTCACGGCATTGTGGCCGTTGGGACCACAGGAGAAGCTTCTACTTTAACGCATGAAGAACATGCTAATGTGATTCGACAAGTGGTTAAAAAAGTAAATGGTCGCGTACATGTTATCGCGGGTACCGGAGCAAATTCGACCCATGAAGCCATTGATTTAACACGTAGTGCGAAAGAAGCCGGTGCAGATGCTTGTTTATTAGTCACGCCTTATTACAACAAACCTACACAAGAAGGTTTGTTCCAGCATTTTAAAGCGGTTGCGCAAGCCGTCGACATACCTCAAATTCTTTATAATGTACCGGGTCGAACTGGCTGTGATATGCAAAACGATACTGTGGTTCGTTTGTCGACTATTACCAATATTGTCGGTATCAAAGATGCAACAGGGGATCTAGAGCGTGGTCAGGCTTTGCTTGAAATGGTGTCTACGGATTTTGCTGTGTATTCCGGAGATGATCCAACCGCTGTTTCCTTGATGTTATTGGGCGGCAAAGGCAATATTTCCGTTACCGCAAACGTGGCTCCAAAAATGGTAGCGCAAGCTGCTGAATTTGCGATTGCTGGTCAGGCAGATAAAGCACAGGACCTCGACTCTTCAATTTCCTCATTACATAAGAATTTATTTCTTGAGTCCAATCCTATCCCAGTGAAATGGGCAGTAAGCCAATTGGGATTGTGCCAAGAAGGGATTCGTTTACCATTAACGCCGCTTGCGGAGCAGTATCATGCTGCTGTGCGACAAGCTATGGTTGAAGCAGGAGTATTATTAGTATGATGAAACCAATGGTGAAATTGCTTGGTGTAGCAAGCGTAGCAATAAGCTTGTCTGCATGCAGTACCTTTTTTCCAGACCATTCGAATGACTATCAACAAGAAGCGGGTGCTCATACCAAGTTAAAAGTGCCAGAAGGGTCAATTGAGTCTCAGGACACTTTAGTGATTCCAAACGAAAATGAGATTGCTAATTTAGATAAGCCTCAGCCATTTGTTACGCCTCGTGCACCATTTGTCTATTATCCTATGGAAATAATTGGCTTTGCTGAGATGGATGATTCCGTGCAGTACAGGCTGAATACTTCTACAGCGGAAGCGAAGAAAATCGTTGAGGATTTCTTAACATCCATTCATGGTGCTGGGCAGTCTATTGAGACGCAAACAGACAATCAAATTGTTTCCATTGCATTTGATTTTCAGCCTCAAGGTTGGTGGGCCTCTTTGTGGAGTGATATCACACGTTTGCACCCTTCAAAGACGGCATTTGCCTTCTCCTTTGAACAACAAGATGATGTTACTTTGGTGAAGCTACAATACCGTGAAGTCAATCAAGATCCTGCTAAGTCAACCGAATGGGCATCACCAATGGCGCAATCTGACGCTGAGTCGATTGCTGTTCGCCTATGGGGAACCTTTGGTCTCCAACTTAATCAGTCTTCTGCCTATTTATCCAATACCAAAGATGTGACAGCGGCATTTCCTGTCTGGGTTGACCACCAAGGCATGTATGCTATTTATCTAGGTAAGGATCTTTCTGATAATGAGTTTGAGGCAAAACTCAAAGCCGCAGGGATATACTTGATGCCCGGTGATGAGAAACTCTTGGCCCCAGTACCGGCTGATAAAGTAGCTCGAGTTGGTGACATCATTGACTTCTCTTTGCCGATAGGCGCTGACGGGAAAGAACAAAAGCTATTTAATGTTTATCGTCGTGATTTAGATGATGTCAGTTGGCAGGAAAGGGAATATCCGTATCAAATAACCCATCAAAAAGCTGGCGACTTTTTGGTAGTGGATGTATCTGCGATGGAGAATCCAGAAATAGCATCTTTTAGAATCGCACAACGATTCATACCTTAAATAAAATTAATCCCTCGTAACTAAAACCGGAGACTCTCCAATGGAAAAACGACAAGAGCTGTATGCAGGTAAGGCAAAATCTGTATTTCGTACAGATGATCCTGACAAGATGGTTCTCGTATTTCGTGATGATACGTCAGCATTTGATGGCAAAAAAATGGAGCAGCTTGATCGCAAAGGCATGGTCAACAATAAATTCAATGCCTTTATCATGGCCAAACTTCAACAAGCTGGCATTCCAACGCATTTTGAAAAATTACTTAGTGATACGGAGTCTTTGGTAAAATGCTTGGATATGATGCCTGTAGAATGCGTAGTACGTAATGTGGCAGCGGGTAGCTTGTGCCGTCGTTTGGGCGTGGAAGAAGGCACCACTTTGACGCCGCCAACATTTGAGCTTTTCTTGAAAAACGACGCGCTAGGTGACCCAATGATCAACGAGTCTCATGTTGAAGCGTTCGGTTGGGCCAAAGCGGAGCATCTGGCGAAGGCCAAAGAGCTGACTTACCAAGTGAACCAGGTCTTGAAAGAGCTGTTCGCTGAAGGTGGTATGATTTTGGTGGATTATAAGTTGGAATTTGGCTTATACAAAGGTGAAGTCGTTTTGGGTGATGAGTTTTCACCTGATGGTTGCCGTCTGTGGGACGCACAAACCAAAGAAAAACTGGATAAAGATCGTTTCCGTCAAGGTTTGGGTAACGTAATCGAATCATACGAAAGCATTGGACGTCGTATTGGTATCGATTTCGACGCTTAGAATGTCTTGGCAGTGTTTGTAAATGGAGGTGAAAACCTCCATTTTGCCATGTAAGGATAAATTTTGATTAACTTCCTTCCCGTTACTATTGGTTTACGCTATGCCAGAGCTAAGCGTTCTAACCATTTCATTTCTTTTATCAGCTTTTCTTCTATTGCAGGCTTGGCGCTGGGCGTTATGGTACTGATTACCGTATTGTCTGTTATGAATGGGTTTGATCGCGAATTGCGTGAACGAATCTTAGGCATGGTACCTCATGCCACATTATGGGGAAATCCTTTGCTAGAAGATTGGCGGGAAACGGCAAAGTTGGTTGAAAAAATGCCAGATGTGATCGCGGTAGCGCCTCATATACAAGCACAAGTGATGTTTCAGTCCGGTGAGAGCGTCCACGGTGCTATTTTGAATGGCATCAATCCAGACATGGAAAAGAAGGTATCCATCATCGACGATAATATGGCGTCTGGTTCGCTGGATGCGCTCAAGGATAAATCTTTTGGTATTGTCTTAGGCGCCCAACTGGCCCGTCAACTCCGCGTCAATATTGGTGATAAGGTGACTGCCATCTTACCAAAAGCGTCTGTTTCTATTGCCGGTATTGCTCCTGTTCTCAAACGCTTCACCTTGGTAGGTACCTTTGAAGTCGGTGCTGAGTTAGACAGCAGTCTTGCTTATATCAATATCAAAGATGCGGCAAAGCTTAAACGTTATGCACCAGACAGTGTAGAAGCCTTGCGTATATCCTTTGCTGATTTATTTGTTGCCCCCAAAGAGATTTGGAATATTGCTCGTGCTGTACCGGGGCAAAATCGTGTTAGCGATTGGACACGTACACATGGAAATTTATTCCAAGCCATTCAGATGGAAAAAACCATGATAGGGCTTTTGTTGTTATTGATTGTCGCAGTAGCGGCATTCAATATAGTGTCCACTTTGGTTATGGTGGTGACGGATAAACGAAACGATATTGCTATATTACGCACCATGGGGCTGACTTCTGTTCAGGTAATGTGGGTCTTCATAGTGCAAGGTATTTTTATTGGTATGTTAGGCACCTTAATTGGCGTTATTTTAGGAGTAAGTTTGGCGCTAAATGTCAGCGACATCATCGCAGGTATTCAACATTTATTCGGCGTGCAGTTTCTTAATGCTGATGTGTATTTTATTAATTATTTGCCATCCCAATTGGAATGGTCTGATGTGGAATTGATCGTTACCAGTGCCTTTATTATGACGGTGGCAGCCACTATTTATCCTGCATGGCGAGCATCGAAAGTAGAGCCAGCGGAGGCGTTACGTTATGAATGAGTTGGTGCTAGAGTGTCAGGCGTTATGCAAGCAATATCAAGATGGTAAACAAACCGTTGAGGTGTTCAAAGATATCAACTTTTCTCTACATAAAGGCCAGGCTTGTGCCATTGTTGGTGCATCAGGATCAGGGAAAACAACCTTACTTAATTTGTTAGCTGGCTTGGATTTGGCAACGTCAGGTGAGGTAAAGCTAACGCAAATTTCTTGGTCTAATTTAAGCGATGCGAAACGAGCGAAAGTACGTAATCAGCAAATGGGCTTTGTCTATCAGTTTCATCATTTGCTAGCTGAGTTTTCTGCATTGGAAAACGTTTTGATGCCTATGTGGATTTCAGGTATGAAAAAGTCAGAAGCGAAACAGCGAGGTATCGAATTACTTACGCAAGTTGGTTTGTCAGAGCGTCTGTATCATAAGCCGTCCCAGTTATCTGGAGGTGAGCGTCAGCGAGTGGCCATTGCTAGGGCTTTAGCCAATCGACCTGCTTGTGTATTGATGGACGAACCTACAGGCAACCTAGATGAATTAACCTCTTTGGAGGTGCAGAATTTGATAAATACACTGAAAACCACATACCAAATGGCCTTTTTGATCGTTACTCATGATGAAAAGATGCTGGATTGGATGGATTCTGCTTATCGTTTGTCGCAAGGTGAACTAACGTCTCTAAAATAACCCCGAGTTTGAATCAAGAGTGTCACTTGAGTAAAGTTACCTGAGTAGAGTCACTTGAGTGCTAGGCTTTTATTTGAATGGATTGGGTAAGAGGAATTCTATTTTACTCTTAAGCTTGTTCACTCTTTAAGCTTGTTTATTCATTAACCCTTGGCGGGACAAAATAAGCAAGCCTTATTGGTTTCGCTGTTTTCGTTCTTGCCAACGTTTCACCACATGCAAACGCCATAAGACAATAATTGTCACATAACTAATGGCACCAATAACCAATCCTGACACAATGGATCCTGTGTAAAGTGGTAACCAGATATGCTCAAGCTTATTCCAGATCCACTCAACTGACAGCTGGAATTTCTTACCGCTTTCAATACCAAGGATCAGACTGCCTACTTTGTAATTGAAGTAGAAAACAAAAGGCATAGTGATGGGATTGGTAATCCACACAAGGGCAATAGACAAGGGAATATTCGCACGTAATGGGATGGCAAACATGGCCGCGGCGAGCATTTGAAAGGGCATAGGAATAAAAGCCCAAAATAAACCGTTGAAAAATGCTCTGGCGACAGAACGACGATTAAGATGCCATAAATTTGCCTCATAAATTTGTGATCCAAGAAGAGCTAAAGCTTTGTTCTCTTTTAGCTTTTCTGGATTAGGAATGTACTTCTTTAGATAATTCTTAGGCATAATTAAATAACAGTCATTTAGCCGTCATAAGACAAGGAGGTCTTATGTTACTTACTAGTTTGTCTAGTATGATTGGCGCCATTTTGGTGCCGAATGAGTATTTGTGGCTGTATTCTACTCATATCATTTTGGTCTGTCTCTATCTAATACGCACAAAGCGTGTATTAGTTTTGTTTTTGACGCTAATTTCATTATTTGCTGTGTGGTTTTCTGAAACGCCAGCAAGTCATAACGTGACATTAAGTGAACAAGACCGCTATTTCATCAACCTGCATCAACAAACTTTACTTATATTAACAAACGACAATAGGTTGCCAGATCAAGAATTCAGTAAGTCTGTCGCTGTTCGTCTGCACTTCCCGCAACTGCTAGGTGATATTAACAATCGAGATAAAAAATCTACGGCTAAATTAGCAGAAGACAACTTATTATTTAATGATATTAACTTGGTTTATAGTACGCACATCCCTAACCATTATTATGAAGTCAGTCTGATGCGCTATGCCTTGGCGGATCGCTATGGTGCTTGGTGGTTAAAGCAACTTTATATTGAAAGACAAGCTGCGCTATTAGATTTGGCTGTTAAGGAAAACATCGATTTGCCTTTTTCATTGCGTCGCAGCGTGATGGAAAGTTTAGATAATTCATTACAGCAGTTTGCTTCTTGGCGATTTTCTAAGGCGCTGCTATTTGGCCAAGATGACGATTGGAGCCAGCGAGACTTATGGGTAGTGAGAACCTTAGGGTTAGCTCACTTATTTGTCGTATCGGGATTGCACGCTGGTTTTATGTTTCTCATTGGTGTGTTGGTCGCTAAAACCTTATGGCAGTTATTGCCTGCCAGACTCTTGTTAAGTGGTTTAACAAGACATCATGTTGAACTCCTTTGTATTTTTCCCTTATTGATCTTATACGGTTATTTGACGCAATGGGGAGAACCTGTCATTCGTGCCACCATAATGTTGACCTTGTATTTGCTGAGTCGATGCTTGCAAATGCGCTGTTCAGCTTTGCAGATTCTTGCTTTGACATTATGGATAGTATTGCTAATTAACCCACGACAAATTTTAAGTCCTGGTTTGTGGCTTTCGTTCAGCATGGTGTACTTATTAATCGGTTTTTATTCTATTGCAAGGTTCAAATGGCGTCGTTTACTAGCCAGTCAGCTCATGCTCAGTACCGCTTCTATGGTGTTGATTTTGGGGTGGCAAGAAGCCATTTCCGTTACTTCCATAGTTATTAATCTCGTATTGATACCTTTTGCTGCCATGGTTTGGTTTCCTTTTGGATTGTTGGCATCGTTAGAGGTCTTATTGTTATCCAATGATCGACTTTATGCCGTTTTGGAACGTATGTTGAAACCTTTATGGGACTTCTTAGAGCGTTTGGTGTTCGAGCTTCCTTTGCTTTTCTTTGCTCCATCTTACTCTTTGATTACCAAATGGCTTTTGCTAATGACGCTGATGTTTTGGGTATTCCAATCGCCATTGCGTCGAGGTTGGTTGGCCTTAGTTTGTATTTGGTGTGTTTTGTTTTATGGCGAAATGGGTTGGCAAAATACAGCCGATGTACTTATAGCCCACGGTAACGGTGGTTGGTTTATTGAAAAAAACCATGAGAGATTGGCGTTAAAAGAGTTGGATGAGTCGCAACGTCAGTTATTTTTAGACGGTTATCATGTCGCCAAGGATAATACTCTATTGTTGATGGCCGAAAGGGATCAAAGCTATTCAGCTAAACATCTCTTAGCACATGACGTTGATTGGTTGATCGTGCCAACGGAGCTGGTTTCAGAACAGCAAGATTTATGGACAGGATTATCAATAAATTGGTTGGATATTGATCAAAATGAGAGTCTCTTCTTGTATTTTGAAGAGACAAGGTTGCGTGTTAAGCACAGTCGATGTCAATATGCATTTTTTCTCTTTAAATCTGACACTTGCATGCGTGTAGAAAAGTTAGAGAGTATGTTAAATTAGCGACAAACCTAAAATGGAGAGAGACCTTGTTAAGCTTTATTCAATCTGGTGGTTTTTTTATGTGGCCACTACTTGCGTGTTCGATTTTAACACTCGCTATTATTCTCGAACGATTTTGGACATTACGCAAAAACAGTGTCGCTCCAAAAGGCTTATTAACCGATGTTATGATGCGTCTACGAGACGATAAAATGACCTTGGAATATATTCGCAGCATGCAATCCAAAACCGGGTTAGCTTCCATTTTTGCGGCGGGTCTCGTCGCCTCTAAACACGGTCGCAGTGCTATGAAAGAAAGTGTTCAAGAAGCGGCCAGTCATGTTATTCACGAACTTGAGCGTTTTATGAATACCTTGGGAACCATAGCCGCCATTTCCCCTTTGCTTGGTCTACTTGGTACGGTTGTGGGAATGATTAAGGTCTTCTCTGTCTTGATGGAGAATGGGGCGGGTAATACGGCATTATTAGCGGGTGGTATTTCAGAAGCCTTGCTGACCACTGCCGCGGGACTGGGGGTGGCAATTCCTGCTTTGATCTTTCATCGTTTTTTTGCTCGTCGCATTGATGAGTTGGTGGTGACCATGGAACAGCAATCGACCAAATTAGTAGATGCTTTACACGGTGATCGAGAAAAATCAGGAGTGGCACAGTGAAATTTCGCCGTCAAAAAATAGACGACGTACAAATCAATCTAACGCCATTAATTGACGTGGTTTTTTTGTTGTTGATTTTCTTCATGGTCAGCACCACCTTTAATCAAAGCACCGAGCTTACCATTGACCTGCCAACGGCTACTTCGGATGCGCCTGCCAGTGATAGAGACAAAACCGTTGAACTAGTGATTACCGCTGACGGGCAATATGTGATTAATGGTCAAACCCTGATTAATGAAAATGTGGCTACTTTAGTGCAAGGTTTAGAAGAGATCACCCAAGGGGATAATTCTCGCCCCTTGATCATTACCGCCGATGCCAATTCGTCATATGAGATGGTCATGCGTGTGTATGATGCAGCAGCTAAACTTGGCATTACTAAATTGGCTCACACTGCACAGAAAGAGACCAATCAGTGAGTTTAGAAATTTGTTTTACTAAGTCTTGGTATCGTCGTTTAGGTTGGACGCAAGTTTTTCGACCTCTACAGCCCTTGGTGAGACACATTGTTAACAAGAAAAGACAGGACTTTCTAGCGCATAAAAACGCTCCATACCGTGCGCCTGTTCCTGTTGTGGTTGTGGGCAACATAAGTGTGGGGGGGACAGGAAAATCGCCAATGGTCATTGCGCTAAGCCAATGGCTGAGCGCACAAGGTTATCGGGTTGGCCTGATTTCACGTGGTCACGGCGTACAACTTGATACTCCTATCCTAGTGACTGCTGCAAGCTTAGCCAGTGAAGTGGGTGATGAACCTGTTATGCTGGTACAAAGAACGGGTTGCCCAATGGCGGTGTTTACTGAGCGTAAACTTGCTATTGAGACCTTGTTAACGAACCATGATATTGACATCATCATTAGTGATGATGGCATGCAGCACTACGCGATGGCGCGAGACATAGAAATTGCTATGGTCGATGCACAAAGAGGTTTAGGCAATGGTCAGCTTTTGCCTGTAGGGCCTTTACGAGAACCAAAATCCCGTTTAGGAACAGTGGATTTCGTGGTAAGCATTACGGAGCACATAACGCCTGCTTTGCAGCAATTGGCTTTGTCTATTCACCATTTTCCCCTAACTAGCTCGACTTTGTCTTCTTTAGATGGTCTGCGTAGTGTAAGCTGCCAACAAGCCTTTAAGGAAACTCACGATTGGCATCTGATGGCTGGGATAGGTAATCCGCAACGTTTTGAGAACACCTTGTTGTCCTTAGGTCTGCCCGAAGGATACACACATCACTGGTACTCGGATCACCATGCTTTTTCCGCTAAGGATATTATCAGAGACCGAGCCGTCATAATGACAGAAAAAGATGCCGTAAAATGTCGCCATTTGGAGATAGAAAATCAAGCCGTGTGGTATTTACCTGTCACACTGAATTTATCTGAAGCCTTTAAAGAGGCTTTTTTAGCCAAATTAAATGATATTAAACATTAAACTGCATTAAAGAAGACATGTTATGAATAAATCTTTACTTGATATCCTGGTGTGTCCCATCACCAAATCCAGTCTAACCCTTAACAAAGAGGGGACTGAGCTTATTAGTAAAATGGGAGGAATCGCTTACCCAATTCGTGATGGCATTCCTGTTTTATTGGAAACCGAAGCGCGTACCTTAACAGCTGATGAACGTTTGGATTCGGGCAGTAAAAAATGAATCAAATTAGAGTGTTAACTGTTTGTCTTGGTAACATTTGTCGCTCACCTGCAGCGCAAGGAATTTTGTCATCCGAAGCGGCGAAGAGAGGCATGAATTTAACACTGGATTCAGCGGGTACGGCGGCCTACCATGTGGGGAATTTACCTGATTCTCGCTCAATTGCCGCCCTACAAAAAATTGCTATCGATATTACCGATCAAAGAGCACGACAAGTTTCTGAATCCGACTTTGATGAATTTGATTGGATACTGGCAATGGACCGAGACAATCTGCGTAATTTGAAGAAGATCAAACCTGCTAAGTGCCGTGCCAAAGTGGTCATGTTTGGTGAATTCACGTCAGGACAAACCTATGGCGAGGTGGATGATCCGTATTATGATGGTGAACAAGGTTTCATTATCATGCGTCAACATTTAATGGACATCAGTCAGGCGTTTCTCGATCATCTCGAGATGCTTAACCAAACGGATTCATAATCAAGACAATGCAGCAAGCTAAGCCAATGGAAACTTCTCGTCCTATACCCAACGCCATCACTCATCAAGTCTCGCTCAAGGCCTATAATACTTTTCGTTTTGACTATCAGGCTGAATTTTTTGCAGAAGTTCATAGCTTGCTTGAATTAAAGCAATTGCTTGGTTGGGCACAACAAGAGCAGTTGCCAGTTACCATCTTGGGTGGTGGCAGTAATTTATTGATTCGCAATGACATTAAGGGCTTGGTCTTGATCAACTGTATCAAGGGTAAGCAAGTCATTGAAGGCAAATACAATCAGGTACATTTGGTGTTGGGCGCAGGTGAAAATTGGCACCATGTTGTCACTTATTCAGTCGAAAAAAACTGGTTTGGAATTGAAAACCTAGCTTTGATACCTGGCACGGTTGGTGCGGCTCCAGTACAAAATATTGGTGCCTATGGCGTAGAAATCAAAGACGTCTTAGCGCGAGTTCAAGTGATAGATAGACAGACCCTAGATGTCTTTTGGATTAATGCCAAAGAATGTGGTTTTGCTTATCGAGATAGTCATTTCAAAGGCAAATGGAAAGACAAATATTTTATTACCGGCGTCGAATTAAGCTTGAAAAAACGTGGTGAGCTTTGTTTGTCATACGGTGGTTTGCAACATCAGCTTGAAGGTGAACCGAGTTTGCGAAAAGTATACGATGCAGTATGTCGTGTTCGCGCCAGTAAGCTGCCAGATCCACAAGTTATTGCCAATGCAGGTAGCTTCTTTAAAAACCCAATTATCAGTGCAGATCAGCATACTAGGCTTAAAAAAATGTTTCCTGATATGGTGTCTTTCCCTCATGGGGATGATTTTAAGTTGGCGGCGGGTTGGCTGATAGATCAGGCTGGCTTTAAAGGCAAAAGCCAGCAGGGAGTGGGGGTTTATGAAAAGCAGGCTTTAGTATTGGTAAACCATGAAGCCAATAAAGCAGAAGCCTTATTGGCCCTTGAAGCAGACATACAAAACGCGATTCAAAACAAATATGGGGTCTGCTTGGAAAGAGAACCTGTGTTGTTGCCTGAGATAATATTCTCAGCACAAGCTGAGGCTTTTGAGACTAAGAGCGATGCAAATCAAGCGTCTGAGGAGTCTCAGAGTTGAAAGTAGGTGTCATGGACTCGGGAGCTGGTGGTTTAACCATAGTCAATGCCATTCAAAAAAAACAACCGCATCTGGATCTTTTGTATCTTGCCGATGACGCTTTTGCACCCTATGGCGATAAGACAGATCAAGCTTTGCAGCAACGCTTGATTGACATAGCGAATTTTTTTGAACGAGAAGCAGTACAAGCCATTGTGGTGGCGTGTAATACCGCTACCGTAGCCGGTATAGAGGCATTGCGGTCACATACTCAATTACCAGTGATTGGCGTTGAGCCTGCAGTGAAACCGGCTTTTCGTCTCGGCAAACAGCGTCACGTTGCTGTCTTGGCGACCCCAGTGACGGCTAAAAGCCGGCGATTAAATGACCTTATTTCTCTTTGGCAAGCTGATAGCAAGGTGCAAATCGTTTCCAGTGCAAGTTTAGCCTTTGATATTGATGCTTGGCCTGCAACACAAAGCAAAATACAACAAACTGTCATGGCCTTGTGTCAACAGATGAAAACAGATGAAGTGGATACCCTAGTATTAGCTTGTACACACTATCCTTTGGTACGTCATATGTTTGCAGAGTATTTGGGAGCAGACTGTGAAATTATTGAACCAAGTGAAGGCGTTTCTGCACAATTGACAAGGCGTTTGGTCGCCACTTATCCAGAACTTGTAGAATCTGAGAGTTTGTCAGAGCAAGGACAAATTACTTTATGCAGTAGCTTGTCTTTAGCAGGAGCGCAGCGTTTGCGAACTTGGGTAGACGAACAAAGCAGTATAGCAGGTGAGCGCTTAGTCAGTATTTAAAGTCAGTGGACTTGCTCGCACCTTTCTTAATCATTCATGAGAAAGGCTAAAATCTTATCTTTCTCCCACATGGCATCTTGATAACCTAGCTCCATTAGCGCACGACAGTATTGCGGTGTAAAGAGTAAATAACTGGCGGCCGAACTGACTTTTTCAGCTGTGGACCCGCCCACCGATTTTAATAGTACACGAATGTTTTTTGGCAAGGTGTGCAAGTAATGATGGGCGATTTCATTGAGTTCTTCTGAAGGTGAGATGATCAAGGTTTCTGTGGGGAGATCAGAATATTTTTGCTTTTTGTTATCAGGCAAATCTCGAATTAATGCATTCATCAACTCCAGTTGATTGATGTCGTCTTCCAAATTGTCAATAAAAGCACTGTTTAATAGCTGGCCTAAGATCTGTGCCATACTTGGTGTACTGTTGGCCATCTTGTTTTTCTGTAATGCCCATTTACGTGGACTGCGATTGCCACTTACTCCTATGATGAACAACTTATTCGCGCCTAATTTTAATGCTGGATAAATGGCTGATTTTTGGCGAATGGCTCCATCTCCATAATAATGGCCGGCAATTTTATGAGCTGGAAAAATCACTGGAATTGCACTGGATGCTAGTAAATGCTCGACACCTAATTCCTCCCTCACTCCTTTACGACGATGACCTTGCCAATGTTGTGGTCTATTGTTGCCTTGAAAAAAGGTAGTAGATTCGCCGGTACTGTAACTCATTGCGGTGACAGCTAAAGCCGAGACCAGTTTTTTATCAATGGCGTGCTGAATGCGTGAAAAATCCAAGTGTTTGCTCAGCAATTCTCGTAACGGTTGGTTGTCCATGATAGCCATGGAGGCAGAGTGATTGTGTAAATGAAACAAAGATAACAGGGTTTTAGTGACGGAAGTGGCTAAGGGCCAACGTCCTAGGGTGTAAATTTGCTCTGGGCTTAAATGACGCCATACGAAAGCCAGTGTAGAAACTGCTTTTGAAAAATTGTCAGCGTAACAGGCCAACATAGTGGAATTGAGTGCCCCTGCGGAGGTGCCGCAGAGGATGGGGAAGGGTAAAGGTGTTTTTTTCGGCAGCATTTTACCCATGGCGGACAGTACGCCAACTTGGTAGGCCGCTCGTGCACCGCCGCCTGATAAGATCAGAGCATTTTGATTGGTTATTTCATCCATACAGCCATCAACTTTTTATTGAAAGGAATCAATTACACTTGAGTATGGCTAACATTTTATTAAAATGCCATGCTTGTTATGCCTATTATCTATTTCATCTAATTGATGATATTACTTTTATGTAGACGGTGAGGCATTTGTCGTTCACAATCTAACCTATACTTCAAATTGATATAAGAATAAAAAGGACGAATTAAAATGCATTCTTCTGTTGTCATTAGCGGAGTCGGTTTATGGACTCCTGCTCATTCCATCACCAATGAAGAACTCGTCGCTAGCTACAACGCGTGGGCGGAAAAATTCAACATGAGCCATGCCGAAGCGATCGAACAAGGGGACATGGAAGCCAAACCCTTATCCAGTGCTGCTTTTATCGAAAAAGCATCCGGTATTAAAAGCCGATATATCTACTCAAAAGAAGGGGCGTTAGACATTGATCGTATGCGACCTTTGCTGGCACCGCGTGGCGATGATGAGGTTTCTCATCAAGCTGAGATGGCCATTGCGGCGGCAGAGAAAGCATTAAAAGCGGCCAACAAAACCCCGCAAGATATTGACATGGTCATTGTGTCTTGTGCCTATACCCAGCGTTCTTACCCTGCTATTGCCATTGAAGTGCAAGCCGCTCTGGGTATTGATGGTTTTGCCTTTGATATGTTGGTGGCTTGTTCGGCCGCCACTTTCGGTTTGCAACGTGCCGTGGATGCGGTAAAAGCGGGTACGGCAAAAGGTGTGTTAGTCATTAATCCTGAATTGACTTCAGCACAAGTGAATTATATGGATCGTGACTCCCATTTTATTTTTGGTGATGTCGCAACAGCTACCTTGGTTGAGCGAGGCGAAACCTGTCAATCTGAGCAGGCTTTTGAGGTTTTAAGCACCAAATGTGTCACATCCTATTCCAATAATATTCGCTCTAATTTTGGTTATTTGACCCGAGTGACAGACGAAGATCCTTACGGTGCCGATAAGCTGTTTCATCAAAACGGTCGCAAAGTCTTTAAAGAAGTTTGTCCTATGGCAGCCGATCACATTGAAAGTCATTTGCACAGTGAAGGCATCCAAGTATCACAACTTAAGCGCTGGTGGTTGCATCAGGCCAATATCAATATGAACTTACTCATTAGCAAACGCCTATTAGGCCGTGATGCCACATTAGAAGAAGCTCCTGTGGTATTGGACGAATACGCGAATACCGCTTCAGCAGGTTCCATTATTGCTTTTGCTAAATACCATGAAGATCTGCAAGCGGGCGACATTGGAGTGATTTGTTCGTTTGGGGCGGGTTATTCTATTGGCAGCTTGATTCTAAAAAAGCGTTAAAAGCTGAACTTATGGGCTCTAATAGTGAGGACTGCTGACTTATTGAGCCCATTTTGCTTTTGAGATAACTCATTGAAAGTTTGATGAATTTAAGCGAGACTTTATTGTTAATACAATCAATAGGACTCACTACATGGCAATTCATCCCCAAGCAGGACAGCTTGCACACCATGATTCTCTGGTGAATTTACCGCAACTCATGACAGCCTACTATCTCAACAAGCCAGACGTTGTGAACCACCCAGATGAAAAAGTTAGCTTTGGTACCTCAGGTCATCGTGGTAGCGCTTTACACACCACATTCAATCAGGATCACATATTAGCAATAACACAGGCAATAGCAGAATATCGATTGAGCCAACATATCACAGGGCCTGTCTATTTGGCAAAAGACACTCATGCTTTATCTGAGGCGGCGTTTCAAACAGTATTAAGTGTTTTAGTGGCGAATAATGTTAAGGTTCGCGTGCAAGCGGGCGGTGGTTTTACCCCAACGCCAGTGGTCTCGCATGCCGTATTGACCCACAACGCAAAAGCATCAGAATTAAGTGACGGTATTGTGATCACGCCTTCGCATAATCCACCAGAAGACGGCGGTATAAAATACAACTCCATCAAAGGCGGCCCAGCGGATAAAGACATTACAGATTGGGTCGCTAATCGTGCCAATGACTTATTGGCCGCTGGTTTAGAAGGCGTGAAAATCTGTCAACAAACCGAGCTGAATCAATCCGCTTTAATCGAAGACTTTGACTACATTTCTCATTACGTTGATGACTTAGAAAATGTCATCGACATGCAAGCCATTGCAAACGCCAAGATTCGCATTGGTGTTGATCCAATGGGCGGCTCTGGTATTCATTATTGGCAACCTATTGCGGATAAATATGGTCTAGACATTAGTGTGGTGAACACAGAAGTGGATCCGACATTTCGCTTTGTGCCATTAGACAAAGATGGCCGTATTCGAATGGATTGCTCATCCTCTTATTCCATGGCTTCACTGTTAAAGTTAAAAGATGATTTTGATATCGCGGTCGGTAATGATCCAGATTATGATCGGCATGGCATCGTCTGCGCTCAGTCCGGCTTGATGAACCCCAATGCTTATTTAGCGGTGGCGATTGAATACTTATCTCAGCACAGACCCAATTGGCCAGAAGATACTATGTTTGGTAAAACATTGGTTTCCAGTGGCATGATTGACCGTGTGGTAACGGGCTTAGGCAAACAATTGTGTGAAGTGCCTGTGGGCTTCAAATGGTACGTAGAAGGCATGTATCAGGGCACTATGGGATTTGGTGGGGAAGAAAGTGCTGGTGCCTCTTTTTTGCGTAAAGATGCCAGAGTTTGGACGACAGACAAAGACGGCATCATTATGGCCTTGTTGGCCGCCGAAATTTTAGCGGTAACCGGCAAAGACCCGCAGACTCTTTATGAAGAACAAGTGGCGCGCTATGGGAAGCCGTTTTACAAACGTATAGATGTGCCAGCAACACCAGCGCAAAAACGTTTGTTGTCTGCTTTACAAGCCGATAATGTTAAACAGACTTCATTGGCTGGTGAAGAAATTACCTCAGTATTGACCCATGCTCCCGGTAATCATGCGGCGATTGGTGGCCTAAAAGTCTGTACTGCCAATGGATGGTTTGCAGCGCGTCCATCTGGTACCGAAAATGTTTATAAAATATATCTGGAAAGTTTTGTTTCAGAGCAGCATCTAGCGGATTTAGAACAAGAAGCAAAAGCCTTAGTGGACAGCGTACTTGGTTAAATCGCTAATCCAACCAGTGATTGTCAAAGCCAGCCCCAGTTGGTTGGCTTTGCTATTTCTGCTTAATATTCATCGTCTCTTTTATACTTATAGTTCCGTCATTCTGGTCAGCCATTTAGTGAGTGAGAAGCCCAATTCACTACTGAGTTTCTGAGCGGCATTTTTCAACTCTTTACCCGTTTGTTGTGGTGCCTGCTTAAGGGCGATGATGACCCAATTACCAGTGCCAGTATCCAAAGCGTAAACAGAAGAAAAATGTTGTTTGATTAACTGGGTAAATGCCTCATTGTGCTTTTGATCAAGCCAACAATTTAATACTAAGCAGCCTTTTTCTTTGATGTTCTTTGCGCAATCGGCAACAAAACTTGGTGCCAATACACTAATGTCCATGCCCTGCGTGTTGTATATATCGGTGAGCAATAAATCGACTTTACGATCTAGGCCAGATGCCATGTGATCAATCGCATTGTCTAAAGTCAAGGTGATGCGTTTTCCTTTGGGTAATTTAAAAAACATTTCAGCGGCGTCTAATACTTCTTGTCTGAGTTCGACAGCGTGAATATGAACCCCAGAAATGGCTTGGTAGAGAGCGTGAATTAATGTACCGCCGCCTAAGCCCAGTAGACACACTCGTTTTGGTTGGCAAAACAGCAATGCTAGCATCATGGCTTGGGTGTATTCATGTTGTAATACATGAGGTGTGGATAGGCGCATTCGACTTTGTTCATCACCATCAGCAAAGGACAGAATACGAAATTGTCCATCATCAAATACGCGAATGGGACCGAATTCATCACAGCTATCGTGAAGAAGATTCTGTTGTGTCATAGATTGCCTCTGAAATTGTTTGCCGATTTTAGATCGAGCCGTTTTTAGGTTTCGCTGTTTGAATGAAATGACGGCATTTAAAAATAGGACCCTAGAAGAAAACGCTTATAAAAGATGAGTGTCAATAAGCTCCAAGGGTATAATGACAGCAAACTTATCATAACAAAAGGTAGAAAGTGCCACAGATTCAAGCCCTTAATCTCAATTTAAAAGATGCTTTGCCTTTAAATAAAGAATATCAAGTGCATGTCTATCGAGGGGATCTAGAGCATGTGAGCGCTCCGGGTAACAAATGGCACAAGCTGAAGCATCATCTTCAAGCGGCTAAAGTACAAGGTGCAACGCATATTGGCACTTTTGGAGGGCCATTTTCTAATCATCTAGATGCAGTTGCTGCTACCCTTGCGGATCAAAATGAGCAAGCTGTATTAGTGGTGCGAGGCGAATTACAACCCGATTTAACGCCAACTCTACAAGATGCGGTAAAGCAGGGGGCGGAGCTTTGGCCTTCCACTCGACAAGACTATCGCTTGGCAATGAAAGGGGAAGTGGTTAAACAAATTACTCATAGATACCCAAATATCTACTGGGTGCCAGAAGGAGGCGGTGGAGCGTTAGGAGCAAAAGGCTGTAGCGATTGGGCAAAACAAATTGCAACGAATGCCGTTGGCTATGATGCTTGGACGCTTGCGGCCGGAACAGGCACCACAGCAGCAGGTTTCTTGGCGTCTCAAAGCTGTCAGAATTTGCATGTATTTAGCGCGTTAAAAGGAGCACAACAACAAGCTTCCGAGATTGTAGAAATGGCAAAGATGCTTAACCCTGCTTGTCAAAATCAGCCTATGGTTTTTCATAGTGATTGCCATCAAGGTGGCTATGCTAAACACTCTCCAGAGTTAATCTCTTTTTTGCACAAGTTTGCTCAGCTTAACCCTGATGTCACGTTAGACCCGGTATACACATGTAAGAGTCTCTATGCCATTTATCAAGCCATGTTGGCTGGCCGTTGGCCGCATCAAAAAACCTTGCTCATTCATACTGGAGGGATGCAAGGGTGGCGTGGTTATGCAGATGAGAGCAATCCGTTTTCTAATATGTCGACTGACGATAAGATGAGTTTTTAAACTTTATAATCTTGTCCTTACATGGCGTCTACCTAGTGTTCATGTTAAAGTGCCCACAGTATGTATGTTGCTATCTAAGCTATTAATAGACTTCATATTATTGGCTGTTATTTAAAGGTGGAAAGAGAAGGACGCATGAGTCTTTTTAAACGTGTTGGTATTATTGCTCGATTGGATAAATCTCAAATTCTGGAAACCGTTAAGAAGTTAATGGAATACCTTGAAGAAAAAGAGATTCAGCCCGTTCTCGAAAGTCAGCTTGCTGCCATGTTGCCGGGCATCAAAGTTGCGCAAGCGCCACTCAAAGAATTAGGTGATCATTGCGATATGGTTATGGTGGTTGGTGGCGACGGTAGTTTTCTCGGTGCCGCGAGAGCCATTTGCAATTATGACATTCCAGTGTTGGGCATAAATCGTGGTACCTTGGGCTTCTTAACCGATATATCACCACAACATTTGCAACAAGAGTTAGACCCCATTTTGGCGGGCAACTATCATGAAGAAAAACGTTTCATGATAGAAGCCAAAATTAAGCGTCAAAACCGTCCCAGTGGCGATGGTATTGCTTTGAATGATCTGGTGCTTCACCCTGGCAAATCGGCACGTATGATTCGTTTTGATTTGTTCATTGATGATCAATTCGTTATGAATCAAAAATCCGACGGTTTGATTGTTGCAACCCCGACAGGTTCCACTGCTTATGCTTTGTCAGCAGGTGGGCCAATAATGCTGCCAAAGTTGGATGCTATGGTTTTAGTTCCAATGCACCCACATACCTTAAGTAATCGTCCTATTGTTATCGATGCCAATGCCAAAATTCGTATTGTAGTCTGTGAATCCAATTTAACCTATCCGAGCGTAAGCTGTGATGGACAGTTGAATATCACCGCAGCACCGGGCGATGAAATTCACATTGCTAAAAAGCAAGGCGGTATTCGTATGATACATCCGAAAGATCACGATTTTTATAATGTCTGCCGAGATAAGTTAGGCTGGCAATCGAGTTACCGTCAATAATAAAGGCGAGTGTTAAACCTACATGTTATTTGTATATCGATTTGAATCCACGGAAGATCCGCAACTATTAGCGAATGCTTTATGGCACCACAAGGTCGCCCATCAAATAGTAGCGAATCAAGGAGTGCAAGAGCTGTGGTTATTAGACCCATCACAGCAAGCGACAGTGCAACAACTCATTTCAATTTGGAAAGAAGACCCTTCGTTACTGCAAAAATCCACCATTAGACCCGAAGAAAATCCCAAACATCAAACAACACGCCCTCCATTATCTACCCAAATGAGAGCGGCGCCGTTAACCCTTATTTTGTTATTAATGAGTGTTTTGGTATCTGTTATCACGGAATTGGGTAGTAATTTGGCGGTTGTTAGCTGGTTTACCATCAGTCCTTTTCAAGTGGTTAACGGTCATTTGTATTTTCGAACCCTTTCCGATGTATTGAGTTCGGGGCAATGGTGGCGTGTGTTTACGCCAGCTTTATTGCATTTCAGCATGATGCATATTGTCTTTAATAGCCTATGGGTATGGGAAATTGGCCGCAAGTTAGAATATTTACTCGGTAAGTGGGTTTGGCTGTTTTGCATTTTGGTGACCGCAGTGGCCAGTAATTTACTGCAGTATTATTTTAGTGGATATCCCGTTTTTGGTGGTTTATCTGGGGTTGTGTATGGCTTGATTGGTTTTGCTTGGTTGTTGCCCATACTTCTGCCAAGGTTTCCTGTTATGGTCAATAGAACCCTTATGGCCTTCTTCATGATTTGGCTTGCCTTTGGTTATACTTCATTACCAGAGGCGATTGGCTTAGGTCGTATTGCCAATACCGCCCATACTATTGGTTTGTTATCAGGGCTGGTTTTATGCGTTTGTTTTTACTTCATTAGTACTTTGATCACAAACAAAGGCCATACGCCTAGAAGTTAACAAAGTCAGTGGAATCGTCATTTAGTCCTAGCTTGATATTGTAAAGAGAGCATTAAGATGAACTTCAAAGAAATGATCGACAATATGTCACCGGAAGTCTACGCCAGCCTGAAACAAGCTGTAGAGCTAGGGAAATGGCCGAATGGTGTACGCCTGACAGAGGAACAAAAAGAATTGTGTTTACAGGCAGTGATTACCTACGATTACACCAATAAATCGGAAGAGCAAAGGGTCGGTTATATTGATACTCAGGTTCATCAGGGCTGTGATAGTAAGCAGTCAACTAACGAACATGAAACCATCAAATGGGTCAATAACTCAGCAGAAGGCCATTCTTAATGCTGCAAGGTCAGGTCCGTAAAATGAAGGTTGAGGCGATTGATGGCAAGGTACAATATCAACTTAACCTGAATGATCAAACACAACAGATGAACGACCTATTGGGGCAAAGGATACGTCTGGATTTCAGCGGTGATATTCATTGCATTCATTGTCACAAAAAGACCAAAAAGTCATTTAGCCAGGGTTATTGCTTTAACTGTTTTCGTAAACTGGCCGCTTGTGATACCTGCATCATGAGCCCGGAAAAATGTCATTTTCATTTGGGTACTTGCCGAGAGCCTGAATGGGCAGAGCAATATTGCATGCAAAGCCATTATGTTTATTTGGCCAATTCTTCTGCCTTAAAAGTGGGTATTACCCGTGGCGATCAACTGCCTATTCGTTGGATAGACCAAGGCGCCACTCAAGCCAGAGCCATTTTCCGCGTTGAGAATCGTCGTTTATCAGGTTTGGTAGAAAGCTTATTTAAATCCGAAGTGGCAGACAAAACCAATTGGCGTAACATGCTAAAAGGTTCAGATTTGGTATTGGACCTTGAGGCAGAACAAGAACGTTTGATTGGTCAGCTTTACGAAGGTTTGGATGCGCTGCAGCAAGAATTCGGTCTGCAAGCCATTATTGACTTGTCTGATCAAAACCATACTCATGAATTTACCTACCCAGTGTTGGAGTATCCTACCAAGATCACCAGTTTGAATGCAGAAAAAACGCCCACCATAGAAGGGGTGTTAATGGGCATCAAGGGGCAATATTTGATACTCGACACAGGTGTGATCAATTTACGCAAATACACAGGTTACCAAGCCAGCCTCAGTTTCTAGGAGAGGGATTATGAAAGAGAGTCAACCGTCAGCGATTTATCTGAAAGACTACAAAGTGCCTCCTTTTTTGATTGATAAAACAGAGTTAACCTTTGAATTAGATGAAGCCACGACTGTGGTCACATCCAAGTTGCACATGCGCCGCAATCCAGATTCAAAAGAAAATACCGCGCCTTTGGTACTGGATGGCGGTGAAGATGTGAAGCTGGTTGCTCTTGCTATGGATGATTATGTGTTGCCATCTGGTGAATATCAGCTGCTGAACAATCAGCTTATTATCACAGCGACAGCAGACAGTTTCGTATTGACCTGTGAAACATTGATAGAACCACAAAATAATACGCGCTTAGAAGGACTGTACCGTTCTTCCTCAATGTTTTGTACTCAGTGTGAAGCAGAGGGATTCCGTCACATTACCTATTATCTTGATCGCCCAGATGTGATGTCAGTATTCACCACACGTATTATTGCCGATGCCGAAAAATACCCTGTGATGCTGTCTAACGGTAATGAAATTTCCCGTGAAATATTAGAGGACGGAAAAACCTCCGTGGTATGGCACGATCCATTCCCCAAACCCGCATACTTGTTTGCTTTGGTAGCGGGTAATCTAGCAGTCAAAAACGATATTTTTGTGACTCAAAGTCAGCGGCAAGTAAAGTTACAGATTTTCACCGAAGCGCACAACATAGATAAAGTCGATTACGCTATGGAAGCCTTAAAACGATCCATGCGCTGGGACGAAGAAGTCTATGGTCGAGAGTACGATCTGGACATCTTTATGATAGTCGCGGTGGATGACTTTAATATGGGGGCAATGGAAAACAAGGGGTTGAATATCTTTAATTCCTCTTGTCTATTAGCCAGTCCTAAAACCACAACGGACGACACTTATTTGCGTGTTGAAGCCATTGTTGCACACGAATACTTCCATAACTGGTCTGGTAACCGGGTAACCTGTCGTGATTGGTTTCAATTAAGCCTAAAAGAAGGCTTTACCGTTTTCCGTGATCAGAGTTTTTCGTCGGATATGCATTCTGGCACAGTCAAGCGTGTCGAAGACGTGTCTTTCTTGAAAACAGCGCAGTTTGCCGAGGATGCAGGCCCAATGGCGCATCCTGTTCGTCCCGCGTCATTCATTGAAATCTCTAATTTTTATACCTTAACCGTGTATGAGAAAGGTGCAGAAATTGTGCGTATGATTCATACCTTATTAGGGGCTAGAAATTTCCGTAAAGGATCGGATTTATATTTTGAACGCCACGATGGCCAAGCCGTTACCTGTGATGACTTTGTGGCCGCCATGCAAGATGCTTCTGGGGTGGATCTAACGCAATTTAAACGTTGGTATTCTCAAGCTGGCACACCGCAAATTCGTGTTACTGATGAATACGATGAGCAAAATCAAATCTATCGTCTGACCCTGCAACAAGATACACCCGCTACGCCAGGTCAACCCACCAAATTACCCCTGCACATTCCTGTACGTGTGGGATTACTGGATCAGTCAGGTAAGGCTCTCAAGGCTGCTTTTATGGGGCAATCTGCCGACGAACATTTGCTTGAATTGACGGATGCTGAACAGGTATTTGAATTCGCTCAAGTGGCAAGTAAACCTGTGCCGTCTTTACTAAGAGGTTTCTCTGCGCCGGTGAAATTGTCTTATGATTATTCTTCCTCGGATCTGTTGTTACTCCTGTCCGCCGATAAAGACGGTTTCAATCGTTGGAATGCAGGGCAACAACTAGCGGTAAATGAACTCAATATTTTGATTGAGCAAGCGATTGCCGGAGAGGCCATGTCGTTATCCTCACATTTGGTGGAAGGTTATAAGGCATTATTGCAAGATGCTCGCTTAGACCCTGCTATGGTGGCTTTGATCTTAAATCTGCCAAGTCAGGCTTATTTATCCGAGTTGGCTCAGGTGATTCACCCTAACGCCATTAAGCAAGCACGCCACTATCTGAAAAAACAAATCGCGCAAGCTTTGCAAGCAGAATTTGCCAAAGCCTATCAAGAACACCAAGTCACAGGCCCATACCAAGCTCAGGCAGCTGACATAGCAAGCCGTTCACTCAAGAATCTTGCCTTATCTTACTGGTTAGAAAGCGATGATAATGAGGCTAAGCAAGCCGTCGTGAGTCAATTTGAATCAGCCGACAACATGACAGATCAGTTTGCGGCTTTGTCGATAGCGGTAGATTATGGCCATGATAAAGCGGATAGTCTGCTGGATACCTTCTATCAACAATGGCGCGATGAGCCTTTGGTGGTGAACAAATGGTTAATGCTGTGTGCTGGCCGTGAACAAGAATACGCTATTGCAAAAGTATCAGGCTTGATGTCACATGAAGCATTTGATCTTAAAAATCCAAATAAAGTGCGCTCACTCTTAGGTGGATTTGGTCAAAATGTTGCGGCGTTCCATCACCCTGATGGCAGCGGTTACCGCTTCTTGGCCGATCAAATATTGGTTTTGGATAAACGTAATCCACAAATTGCATCACGTCTTTGCACACCATTAACGCGCTGGAAGAAAATGGCGCCGGAATTGAGTGTAAAAATGAAAGCTGAACTCGAACGTATTATGACGGAAGATTTGTCCAAAGACGTTTACGAAGTGATTTCAAAAAGCCTCGCTTAGTCTTGGTCAGGCAGGTTTATAAGATAAAAAGCCAGTTAGTATTGTCACCTATGACTTAACTTACTGGCTTTTTTATACTTTTTGCAATAATTCTCTTTACGTCTTTTTTGCATTCTATACTTAAATCTGGCATAAGGTTTAACTACCTTGGGATTAAGGAGCGAATGATGAAACTAAGTATGGCATTATGGGTTCCGGTTGCAATTGGCTTATTGTTATCAGGTTGCAGCAGTCAAAGTACCAGTACGAGTGATCAAACCAGCAGTGAAGAAGTGTCTGGACAAGTCGCAAATCCCATCCAAGCATCCTCATCTCAATCCAATTCAGAAATACTGCGTCTTAACCAAGTGTTGGCGGACAATGAAGCAGAATTACAGCGACTTGCCAGTTTATTGGACGCAAAAGACAGTCAAATTGCACAGTTACAGTCCTCTGAGAACAATGCTGAAATCTTATTGGAATTGGAGAATGAAAAAACACAACGAACTGCTTTAGAAGCTCAATATCAAGCATTGCAGCTTGAAAATAATCAGCTAAAAGACAATATACAGGCGTTAGCTTTGGAGAACACGGCACTTAATGAACAATTGGGGCAGTTAGCAAGCCAATCTAGTCAAGGTGAAGAATGGCAACAAAACTACCTTTCAGCATTGGATGAAAAAAATTCCTTACAGCAGCAAGTGTCACAATTACGTCAGCAAAATAATGTCTTGGCAAGTCAATTAGCGGCCGCTCGTGAAGCGCATCAAGCGCTTAGAGAGCAGTATAATCAGCTATCAACTGCTCCCTCTGAATCCAATGAGTTAGAACAAGCTCAAGCTCAACAAATTGCCTCTTTACAAACGAGTATTGCTAATTATCAGGAAAAAATTCGTCAGCAGGAAAGGGCATTAGCGGATTATCGATCACAAGTGATTGCCTTAGAAGGGGCCATTGATGGTCATGCCGACCTGGAAGCGCGCTGGTTGGCAATGGATCAAAAACTCGCTACAGCACAAGCGAACAATACTCGCCTTGCTCAAGAGTTGGCGACTGCGCAAGCCAGCTTGAATGAGAAAAATCAGCAAGTGACGGATCTTAATGCTGCTTTAGCAAAGCTAAAAAATGACCTTGGTGTGTTAGAAAATGACACCATTTCTTTACAAGCCGAAAGTCAATCTATGGATTTGCAGCTCGCCTCTACAATCCGTGCTGTGAACTGGCAACTGCCTAGTGAAATGGCGTTAAACGACACCTTTGAAATATTGGTCACTGCCGTGGTTGCTCAACCTGTATTAGGGCAGAGTTACGAAGCCGAATTAATTACTGACAGTGAAATTCAAATGATCAGCAATGCTAAGGTCAGAGCCAATGTGCAAGCAGGCCAATTGCAATGGCGATGGCGTGTGGCTGGTTTAAACGAAAAACCTGAAGCGGTTTTGCATCTTCAGGTTCGCCAGCAAATGAGCTTTAAAAACCAAAGCATACCAAGACTGGTATACCAAGAAAGCGAGAGCCTAGCCCTCATCAACACCAATTTATTTGATAAATATGGCTATTGGACTATTGCCATTTTACTTGGCTTACTAGGGGGATTCTTAATTGGCCGCATCAATAAGGGCAAAGCGCCTAGCTAAGTGAGTGAAGCTGACTAAAAACGTTATTTTAGCAAACTAATCGTCTAGCCACATACAACAAAGCCAACCTTCTAACGAGGGTTGGCTTTTTTTTACAGCAAGAATATAAGTAACTGTAATTGTTAAAGGTAAAGAGGGTTATGAGTAATATAATGGAAATAATGTCCGCATAAATTTTGATATCGATGATCCTAATTCTGTTTTAGAAGTACCTAAAACATCAGATTTCTTGAATGATATTGGTGGTCCAACGGCATTAGGTGGTGCTCGCCAGCGTACTCCAAGTGAGTCTCTTCCAGTGGGAACTAAAAATCCTTCGGTAGAGAAATTAGATGGTGCGACTTTACCAAAGGGTATTTCTACAAGTAAAAATGTTAAGGGTAGTGATTTTGAAAAGTCTGAATAAAGCTGTTGTTAAACTTATTGACCTAATTAGTGGAAATTATAATGAAGTTTTAAGTGGTAATCCATGGAGAATGGAGGAGTTCGAGCATTTCGAAAATACATATATTAATCCTTTGTCTGATGAAGATAAGATCAAGGTTTTCCGTAAGGCATATGACCTATTGGGATCAGAAAATCTTGCTGATAATATTAAACAGCTATTTTATTTAGCATCAATTTATGGGGTTAAATTTTCTAATGAATATATAGATATATTGCAGAACGAAACCTCAGCTAAAAAGAAAGAAGTTTTTTTTAAAAAAGCTCATTACTATATTGAAGAAAGGTGGTCTAGTTCTGCAAAATTGGCATTGTCAAGTGATGCTAAAAAAATGATTGACGATTTATGCAAAGAATATGGGCTCAACTCTCCGTTTGATTGGAAATAATTTAACAAGTCGTCCCTAAATAATGGCTTTTTTATTCTAAAGAGCCATTTCATTTTCTAGCCTTCGCAGCAATTAGGCTTGTACTAATTCCATCCCGCTATAAAAGCCACACCAGATCAAGACAAAATTAAGCCACTTCAGCAGCTTACGAAGGTTTTGACCACAGGAAAAAAATTTAGTAGGGCATCCATCCTAAAATATTAATTTTTCTAATAAGTTAAGAGTTTTATTAGTGGTCGAGAAGACACCTATGACAACTACAAGAAGCGATTAATCTTGGTGAAGTCAAGAATGTGAAGATTATTACACCTCAGCAGGTTCAGAATGAACTAACATCTGACTTAGAAAAAGCTCAGAAACGTTTTGATATGCATCCTAGTGAAACGAATAGTGACAAAGTAGATAGCGCTCAGATGCGATTAGATAATGCCAAACGTGACAATGAATGTATAATTTCGGGTGGTTGTGTTCCTTCAAAATTTATTGAAAAGGCTGAATAATGTCATCATTTGAAGAGCTAGTTGGAGAGAAAATTTATCATATACTCTATTCTTACGAGGATAAGTATGGGAATGAATTTGAAGATCGTGATGACCTTCTTTTGTGTGAAGATGAAGATATTCCCTTAGAGCGAGTTAAAAAGCTGAAGCTCTTAATCTCTTATGGTTCATCTGATAAAGAAGTGATAATCGCCTTTGAAGCAGCCAAGCTATTATGTGCTTGGGGAGAAGTTGAAGGGATTAAATACATGAAATATTTCATGGAAAAATACTATGGTGATCTTCGTTCATCGTACCCTATGTCACATCATCGTTTGTATGGCTATGACACAACAGTTGAAGAGATAGAAGAGGTTATTATGTGTTATCAGGCGCGATGGAGTGATCGTTTGGCGGCACAGGGTAACTCAATTTGTCCTGAAATAAGGCATATTGTTACTTTAATACTGAATAGAGCGAAGCTCTGTGAACATAATATGCTAGGTATAATCCAAGAGATAAAACAAGAAAAATGGCACTATTTCGATACCCAATTAAAAGAATGCATGATTGCTTATCTAGAAAAAGAAGATCAATCACGCAATAGCTATTGGAATACCATCGATCTGAAAGTTTTTTTTGAAGAACGGGATCCGGAATTTTTATCAAAAATTGAAGAGAAATATGGGGTTATTGATATTCCTGACTCTGTAAGAAATCAGATCTGAGTTGTGTTAGTATTTTGCCGAGAAGATTTAGTCCTTTCCAGTTTTTTTGTTCTAGTATGAGTGGATCTGTTTTATGTAGGCCGACACCCCATATAGTGTCAACAGGGCTTGATTCTACTAATAACGATGGTGCTGTTTTTAAAAGCTTTTTCATAAATTTGGGGTTTTGAGAGAATTTTGCTTCGTTTCCAGTGTAAACGATTTCTTCTCTATGACTCTCCCAAATAGTATCGTCATAATTTTTGATTAGTCTTCCAATTGCTTTTTGCTGCTTTGGATCATCACTAGATAGGATGAGACCAGCAGCGTTCTGATCATTAAAAAGAATTGCTTTTTTATACATCATATATTGTTCAGCGGAATTAAAAGTTGTTCCTTCTATTTTGAAAAGGCAAGGTTCCCACTGACTAAAAGTGCCACTCCAAAAAAAATAATACTTTCTATCTGGTGAATAACTCATTGATTTCGACTTTATTAAGATATTTGAATATGCAATATTTGCAAATGATGCTTTATCGTATTGTAAAACATTTCAATGAAATTATGAACTTAATGAGGAACCTAACGTAAATTTAGCAAAACACTCACCTTAAGTTATTTCTAAGGCTAAATCCAGCAATTGAGCTTTTTTGTTACTACTGAAAAAGCATAAACCACCATCAGCTTTGGTAGTGTCACCGTTGGCGGCAGCAATCTAGGCGAACAAGCACAAATTTCTTTTGGAGAAACAGAAAAACGAGTTATGTTAGGAGTTAAAACAGGTAATGCTACAGAAAGCAGCAACCAAAGTAAGATCTTCGATGCGTGTCAGCTAGGACAAGGCGTAGGCTGTGGTGGTAATGCAGACGATGCAGGTTATAAGAATTCTCAAGCTCCCACGCAAATTTATACCATACAACCAAAAGAGTAATACGGATGGCGTTAACAAGAGGAAAACAAATTGAACTGCTTTGTAAGGAAATTGCCAATGACTATGAGGGATGGGAGTATTCAGCTAAAACATTTAAAGATAAAAGATTAAAGCATACAGATAAGGTGATTATATTTCGTTGGACTGGAAGCTCTATATCTGTGTCTAGTCAGCCTATTGTCGGTATATTAAATAAAAAGATAGAGTTGGTATGGAAGATTTTGAATAAAGGAAAAACTGACAGAACCCAATTTCTACGAATTATGCGTCCCGGAAGCGATGTTCACCCACATCGCAATCGTATAACGGATTTAGAGAAAGATAATGCCGAGGAATACATTCGCGAAGTGTTGGATATTGGCATACGCATGTTGGATGAAAACTGGGATTTTAGCAGTGAAGAAGCTTTGTTGCGCAACCTGCCCGGTTTACTTGAAGATGATTTAGGAACTCGCTATTGCATTGCTCAGATGTTATTGGGTGATTTTGATTACATTGAACGTTTTTACAATGATGAAATAGAGACAATCCGCCCAAAACGTAAAAAAGACCTTGAAACCATCATCGAACATATTCCTGAGTTTAAGGATAAATATGAAAAGCAAGGAATACTTTTCAAGGTGTAAAACTAATAAATAATAATTGAGTGACTCACACGTTTTAGTTCTCGTCATTTTTAAAGAGATAAGGCAATCATCTTCTTCTAAAGCTCAATCCTATGATTGAGCTTTTTTGTTTTTCTTGAAGGAATTTAGCAGACATCCATCCTAAAATATTCATATTTTCAATAAGTTAAGAATCTCATTGGTGATCGGGAAGACACCTATGACAACTCTCCCAAAAAAATATGACACCATCACCAAGACCAAGACCCTCACGGTAGGGGTGAAAAACGCCTATGCGGATACCTACCTTGCGGTACGTGCCTTGGATCAAGCCAAAGACGCGGTGAAAGACGCCAAAGCGGCCTACGAAGACGCCAAGCAAAAAGTGGCGGACGGTAAGCAGCCGAAAAATGACTTAGACTTTTACAAAGCCAACCTCGCTGTGGCGACCGCTAATGTGGCCAGTGCCACCACGGCGGTTGCGGCATATCGGGAGCGGCCGCTGCCGCAGCGTCCACCAGTGCGGGAACGGGCTTTTACGCCACAGCGGGCGTGACCACGCAAACCGACACGACTTCCACTACGACCAGTCAAGGTCAGTGGAAAGGTTCCAACCTCAAAGTGGGTGGCAACACCAGCTTAACCAGTGACAACGACCTCAACATCGAAGGGTCGAACGTCGCTACAGGTGGTCAACTTGCCCTGAATGCCAGCAATATTAATATCACGGCAGGCAAAAATACCCTCACTGAAAGCACTGAAAGCCACAGCGAAGGGGCCAATGCCAGCTATGGCATCACCAATGGCAGTGTGAGTGGTGGCATCAACGCCAACCAAAGCAGCAGCGACAGCCAGAGCGTGACGCACATTAATAGCCAACTGGTAGCCGCTAATCTGGTCAGCAAGAGTGATAACCTGACCATTGCAGGCGGTAAACTGGACGCGGCCAGCATTGACATCACCACAGACCAACTGGTGGTCACCAGTTTACAAGACACTTCCAGCAGCCACAGCGAGAGCTTAGGTGGCAACATAGGTGCCGGTGGCGATGGCATCAGTAATATAGGCGTCAACGCCAGCCAAAGTGAGGCCGAGCGTGCTTGGGTGGCACAACAAAGTGGCATCACGGGTGGTCAAGTCACTATTAAGGCAAAAGACACAGCCATAACCGGTGGTGTGATTGCTGCGGTGGATGAGCAAGGGCAAACCACCGACAAACTGACTCTCACCACAGAGAGGAATAATACAGGACAGGCATAACTTAGTTGACTGGCTAAAAAATATACTGTAATTTTATCCAGTATATTTAACGTTGGAAAAGGAGTTTCCAAATGCCTAGAGCCCGATATCAACAAATCAGTTTAGACAGCACTCCTTACTATCACTGCATTTCTCGATGTGTTCGTCGAGCCTTTCTTTGTGGTGAAGATTCCGTTAGCGGTAAGAGCTTTGAACATCGTCGAGGGTGGATTGAGGCGCGTTTATTGTTGCTTGCCGAAGTCTTTGCGATCGATGTGTGCGCTTATGCCATTATGAGCAACCATATTCATGTCGTGCTTCATATTGATGAACGAGAAGCAATGGAATGGACAACGAAAGAGGTATTAGAGCGTTGGCATAAGTTGCATAAAGGTACTTTGTTCACCGAACAGTACGTTAGTGGTCAGGATTTGCCTGATTATGCTTTGCAACAGGTTGAAGCCTCTGCAGAAGTCTATCGAGAACGCTTGATGGATATTAGCTGGTTCATGAGAGACCTCAATGAGCCTATTGCTAGAATGGCTAATCGAGAAGATCAATGTAGCGGCCACTTCTGGGAAGGCCGTTTTAAATCTCAAGCATTACTGGATGAAGCGGCGCTGATGGCCTGTATGGTGTATGTGGATCTGAATCCAGTCAGAGCTGGCATTGCAGAAACACCCGAAGCATCAGATTACACTAGTGTAAAGCAGCGAGTAAAATCAGCCAAAGCCAGTGAACAACCCAAACCGTTATTGGATTTTATTGGCTATGATCGAGCAGAAAGCCCAAAAGGACTCAGTTTCAAACTATCTGAATACTTGGAACTTGTTGATCTTACGGGCCGCATCGTAAGGGAAGATAAACGAGGCAGCATTGATCTAAACTTAATGCCGATTCTTAAGCGTCTGAATATTTCCCATCAAAACTGGTTAACCATTGCCACGAAATTCGAACAAAACACTCATAGCGTAGTAGGTCAAACAGAGAGTTTACAAGGTTATAAAAATGCCCAACCGAGGTCGAGACCAAATCAAAAATGCTGTCAGTTACTGGCCTAGAAGCAATACTTGAAATCAAATGTCCTCAGAGTAGACGTAATGTATATACGACATACCAACTCGCCTGAAAAACGCGTTTTCCAAATCAAAACCGCTCAGCCTACTTAGAAATATTTCACTGATACGAGTTTCCATGAGTTTCTCAATAACAAATAGAAATGAGGCGGATAGCTTGTTAGTCTTCTCTTTAATTGGGTGTCTTGTATCGCCTTGTATCGCCGTCTCAACTTCCTATCCTCAATATGGATCTGGTGGGGCTCGACAATTGGTACCAACTGAAACTATAAATATTACTACTGATAAAATAGATATTCTTCCAAGTAAGTGACTTATGATGAACGAAGAGCAAGCACAATACGCATTAATTGGTTTAGTAAATAAATACCTTACCTCTGATCCAGAAATTGATAATATATTAAAAATTATTAATGATAAGTCTAGACCCGGATTACCAATCCGGGGTGTGCTAGAAAAAATAAAAAAATATCGAACAATAGAATATTCTGAATTAGATAAAGATATTATCGAAGAGCTTCTATATTTATATGGCTAATAAATTTCAACGAGCTGAATTTTCAATATTTTCAATAAGTTAAAATCCTTTAACTTCTTCCAAAGCTCAATCCTGCGATTGAGCTTTTTTGTTTCTCCAGAAAAAACCAAAATTACCAAAGCCTTAGGTCAGCTCACACAATTTAACAAGACCCCCGCCTTAAGTTGCCAACAAAGTGGGCAATGCGGAAGTGGATCACAGGCAGCTTTATGCGTCAGAAATTATGGCCATTAAAGACGTGAGCAAAAGCTACGCGGAGCAAGCGGGCATCACGCAAAATCGTGCGGAAAAAGTCTTAGGTGACAATTTACGTTATTACGTGGACAAGGACTTCCAAGAAAAAGCCAATGCTAATGGATTTGTGCCAGACGACAAGGTATTGGCAGTGTTGGCAGAGTCGTTGGAGGGTGAGGATTACTTAACTGGTGACCTTCCTGTCGTGGAACCCAATTACAGTACTGAAGATGTCATCACTGGTATAAAAAATTATGAGAACAATCAAAGTTACGACTTTAATAACTCGATCATTGGCGGTGAGGCACTTATCGGAGAGGCATCTGATAAAACAGGACGAGATCAGATAGTAAGAGAGTTTTATGATCAAAACTATCTGATTAATGCAACGGACGATGATAAGGCGCTAATGGAATTTGCAAGACAAGCGGGTATTCTTAAAGAGACGGATCAAACCGCAGAGGATGTTAAAGACGGAGTTATTTACCTATTAACGTCGAATCCAATAGAGACGGTGCCACAAATTGTTAATGGGATCGCAGAAGAAGTGCATGACATCATTACGGATGTTGGTCAATACGCTTCGGACAAATACAAACCTATCGAAGAGAAATACATCGCTTCGAACCTTGCTCAACGTGCGGGTGACTTCTACGAAGCCGGTGTGCTTAAAGGGGAAGGGCAAGTCAAGACAGGTGTCTTAGGTATTGAAATTGTTACTAGTGTAGTGGGCGCTGGTAAAGTTGTTAAAGTGGCTACAGACGTTGCTGCAAAAAAAGCCGTTGAGCAAGCTTCGAAAAAAGTGGATTTTGTTGATACTGACAGTGAGATGATTGGAAGCATCGATGTTAGTATGGAGCCTGAAGCAAATTTTGCTGGAAACGTTGGAGATGTTAGTGATCCATCGATAGGTTCAATCACTGAACATATGGTTGAAGCTTCTGTTAAAGGGAAACAGATTTACGGCGGACATGATTCAGACAATTTTTATAAAATTTTGAGTGAAGCTGGTGGTGAAATAAAAGGAAGTCCCGATGAGATTGCGCCAGGTATTTACGAAATAAAATATACTTTACCAGGAAAGACGTATAAGAATGGCTCAGCTTCGAAGACAGTTTATGACCCAGAAGTTTATCCAAATATGAATAAGTTAGCTGATGCAGCTGCACATAAAGCTTTAACTGAATATCAGTTAACTGGAAATGTTCCTGATACGGTTGATGTCGGCGGTATTAAATTCAAAACACCAGTTGTAATTAAAGATGGAGGCGAGCTTCCAATTGTTCCAACTGTTTATCCCGTTGGAAAGGCTGATTAATCGATGACTAATTGGGATGTGGTGCCTAGTGATGAATCTTCTCACCTTTATTTACCTTTAATCTTTGCGTTGAAAGGATATGGCTGTTCTGATAATCCGAAAGGTTTTTATCTTGATAAGTTTCTAGATGAACTACCCTTTGAGGTTGGCGGAGAGCCTGGATGGTTTATTCGACCAGTTGAAGAAGGGTATTTGATTTGGAATTCTTTAGTGTGCCCTAATGAAAAGGTATACAGCAAAACAGAATTTTTGTGTGCTTTAAAAAAAATTTTATCTGCATATATTGAAAACTTTCCAGAGGAAGAGGTTTCTGTTTGGAATATTTTAAATAATTACTTTCTTAATTCTGAATAACAATAATTTAATATAAGGAAATAATACAGGACAGGCATAACTTAGTAGGTATTCACCCTTCAAGGGTGAAGTTTAATGATCAAGGTTTCCCTGATTTTTCACCCTATTCTAAGGCGCAGGTTGACATCAAAGGTTTGACCGGTAATTACATTAAAGACGCAGCGATGGCCAACAAGGCTGTTGGCTTAAAAATCACTCCAGATGGGTATGTTTGGCATCACGTTGAAAACGCAACAACGATGCAGCTCATACCTAAAGACATACATAATGCAGCCCGTCACACTGGTGGAGCTGCGGTATTGCGTAATTAGTAAATTGTGGAATTTTCTTAATGAGCGTAAAATTCTCTAAACCAAAAGCTATTGAGAAAAAAGACATAGATCTTTTTGCTCAGGCTCTAGGCTGTTCTATAACTGATGACTTGAAAAAGTTTTTTGTAGAGTTCAATGGTTCGAAACCTGAGACAAATATTTTCACTATCAGTCAAGATAATGAGTCGGGAGTTAATGAATTGATTCCTATCTCCAAAATTTTGGGAGAGCGTAAATATTTAGATCATGTCGGGGAAAGAGTTTTCCCGGTGGCAGTGGCTGAAGGCGGTAACTATGTCGTTATCGACCTTGACCAAGGTCAATCAGTTTATTTTTGGGATCACGAAGAGCCACAAAATATGATTAAGTTGGCAAGTGACATTCTCAAATTTTTAGATGCCTTGGTTCCGTTTGATCCGGGTAGTGTCGAGTTAAAAGAAGGGCAAGTTGAGTCAGCATGGATTGATCCAGACTTTTTAAAAAGCTTGAAATAATTATCTAGCCCGCATTCGCGGGCTTTTCAATTCATCAACACATCCATCCTAAAATATTCATATTTTCAATAAGTTAAGAATCTCATTGGTGATCGGGAAGACACCTATGACACCACAAATGAAACCATCACTAAGACTAAAACCCTCACGGTAGGGGTGAAAAACGCCTATGCGGATACCTACCTTGCGGTACGTGCTTTAGATCAAGCCAAAGACGCGGTGAAAGACGCCAAAGCGGCCTACGAAGACGCCAAGCAAAAAGTAAAAGACGGCAAATTGCCGAAAAGCGATTTGGACTTTTACAAAGCCAACCTTGCCGTGGCGACGGCTAATGTGGCCAGTGCCACCACGGCGGTTGCGGCATCGGGTGCGGCCGCTGCCGCCGCAGCGTCCACCAGTGCGGGAACAGGCTTTTACGCCACAGCGGGCGTGACCACGCAAACCGACACCAGCTCGACCACCACCAGCCAAGGTCAGTGGAAAGGTTCCAACCTCCAAGTGGGCGGCAACACCAGCTTAACCAGTGACAACAATCTCAACATTGAAGGATCGAACGTCGCTACAGGTGGTCAACTTGCCTTGAATGCCAGCAATATTAATATCACGGCAGGCAAAAACACCCTCACTGAAAGCACTGAAAGCCACAGCGAAGGGGCCAATGCCAGCTATGGCATCAACAAGGGCAGTGTGAGTGGTGGCATCAACGCCAACCAAAGCAGCAGCGACAGCCAGAGCGTGACGCACATTAATAGCCAACTGGTGGCCGGTAATCTGGTCAGCAAGAGTGATAACCTGACCATTGCAGGCGGTAAACTGGACGCGGCCAGCATTGACATCACCACAGACCAACTGGTGGTCACCAGTTTACATGACACCTCCAGCAGCCACAGCGAGAGCTTAGGTGGCAACATAGGTGCCGGTGGCGATGGCATCAGTAATATAGGCGTGAACGCCAGCCAAAGTGAGGCCGAGCGTGCTTGGGTGGCGCAACAAAGTGGCATCACGGGTGGTCAAGTTAACATCACCGCAAACGATACCAGCTTAACCGGGGCGGTATTGGCGTCAACCAATGCACAGGGCGAAGACAATGGCCAACTGACCCTCACCACCAAGACCTTAAATGTGTCGGACATAGAAGACATAGACGAGAGCAAAAACCTCGGTTTCAGTCTGTCCGGTGGTGGCGATACCACCAACATTGGGGCCAACTTTGATGGCTATGAAAAAGCCCAAATCACCAAAGCCACCATCGGCCTTGGCAATGTCACAGTCGGTGGAGACGATATCAACGAACAAGCCCAGTTCGCCGACCTCAACCGCGATGTCACCAACAGCCAAGAAATCACCAAAGATGTTGAGCGTGGTGGCTTAAACGCCAACCTCAGGGTAGACAACCGCCTATTAACGGAAACGGGTCGTCAGAAGATTGCGAAAGACATTACCGACACAACTCAACATGCCTCAGAGATAGCGCAAGCTGTAGTAGATGTCATGGATACCAATCAGGGTGTGGTAGAGGTCTTCGATAATGTTAAGAATTATGCCATTGAGCGGACGGCATTAGTCGAACGCGCGATGGATAAAAAGGCACAAGAAAAGCTAAAAGGAGAAGAAGGAGCTGAGGGCAGTCAGGAAGGCATGCAAGAACTCAGTGATGCTTTAACGAAAGCACAGGGCTTGGAAGAGAAAGCCAATGTTGCACTGTACGATGGCAGCCTAGTTCAAGATGACACCTTAGTGATAGATAAGACTGAGGTAAACAAATCTGAGGTTGAAGGGGCTTATCACGAAGGCGGCAATACTATCTATGCGAACATAGATAAAACCGATATGACGGACAGCAGCAAGGTGGTTGCAACGCTTGTTCATGAGCAAACGCGTCATCGTTTAAGTCAAGAAGGCAGTACTGGCAGTTTATCACGAGATGACCAAACCACCTTGGCGACGAACCATGGTGACAGAGCCGAAGAAGTTTGGAACGCTTACAGCAAGCTAGCAGGCATTAGTACCACCAGTAGCACATCGCAATCTTCGTGGAATGCAGCAAACCGTAATACCTCGGTGGTGCAAGCAGGTACGAAACAGATTGTTGGTGTTAATAACAGTGAACTCAAAGCCAGACAATTTACCCGTACGGAAGCCAGTTTATTGGATCAAGCCAGAGCGAAGATCCAAGACAGCGCTTTGTCGGAGGAAGCCAAAGCGGAAAAAATCACTGAGCTTGAGCAAATTGCTTGTGCAAAAGTGAAGTGTGCGGCAGGGGTATCTGAAAATGATCAACTGTATGACAGCCTGAACGCTTTACAAAAAGCAGGAGAGGAACAGGTTGCCAGCGGAGAAAATATTTACGATGTGTTACACAAATTAGGAGTGAAAACACCAACAAAATCGAATGGTCGTATGGGAGGACGATCTGAAAGTACCTTTGGCTATAACGAAGTTACCGCGTTAAATGATGCTATAGACAGTAATGAAAAACTGGTCACCAAGACCACACAGGTTGCATCAGCAATGGCAGGTGGTGCGGAAGTGGCTACGGGTGCGGCATTATGTGCGACAGGTGTTGGTTGTCCTGCTGGGGGTGCTCTAGCGACCTTGGGAGCGATTACTGTAAAACAAAGTGTTGATGCACTGAATTCAGAGTATGTGTATAAAAGCGGCCAACGGGTAACGGATTCATTCTCCCTTGAAACGCATGGTGGCAGTCATAACCCAGCGCTGGATGCTGCGGTAGACCTAGGTGTCAGTGTGACAAGCGGTGCGGTTGTCAAGACGGCTTTAAAACTCGGAGATGATGCGTATGATGCCGCGAAGAGTGCGCTGAAAGATGGAGCTGGTGCCAAGGGGACTGATAATGTAACCAACGCTGAAGGGTTTAAGGTACCAGATACGGTTACTCGACAAGATAATGACTTTAAGTCACCTACTTTTATAGATGACAAAGGTAATATTAGAGATAAAGCATATATTAAAGATAACGGTGATTTAACACCAGTCGATCCGAATGGAACTGTGTCAGTTAAATCTCATGTCCAAGGAGGGGCTAAAAATAACCAAAATATTTCTACGTCCGACCCTTCGGGCTCTGGTACCCCCAAGGTCTATGGTTCAGAGAAAATAGAAATTGATACGAAAGGATTACAAGAAGCGATTAATCGTGGTGAAGTCAAGGATGTAAAGATTATTACACCTAAACAGGTTCTGAATGAACTAACATCTGACTTAGAAAAAGCTCAGAAACGTTTTGATATGAACCCTAGTGTTACAAACAAGAAAAAATTAAAGAGTGCTATTAGTCGTTTAAATAATGCTAGCCGTGATAATGAATGTATAATCTCCGGTGGTTGTGTTCCTTCAAAATTCATTAAAAAGGTTGAATAATGTTATCGTTTAAAGAGCGAGTTGGAGAGGAAATTTATCATATACTCTATTCTTACGAGGATAAGCATGGGAATGAATTTGAAGATCGTGATGACCTTCTTTTGTGTGAAGATGAAGATATTCCCTTAGAGCGAGTTAAAAAGCTGAAGCTCTTAATCTCTTATGGTTCATCTGATAAAGAAGTGATAATCGCCTTTGAAGCAGCCAAGCTATTATGTGCTTGGGGAGAAGTTGAAGGGATTAAATACATGAAATATTTCATGGAAAAATACTATGGTGATCTTCGTTCATCGTACCCTATGTCACATCATCGTTTGTATGGCTATGACACAACAGTTGAAGAGATAGAAGAGGTTATTATGTGTTATCAGGCGCGATGGAGTGATCGTTTGGCGGCACAGGGTAACTCAATTTGTCCTGAAATAAGGCATATTGTTACTTTAATACTGAATAGAGCGAAGCTCTGTGAACATAATATGCTAGGTATAATCCAAGAGATAAAACAAGAAAAATGGCACTATTTCGATACCCAATTAAAAGAATGCATGATTGCTTATCTAGAAAAAGAAGATCAATCACGCAATAGCTATTGGAATACCATCGATCTGAAAGTTTTTTTTGAAGAACGGGATCCGGAATTTTTATCAAAAATTGAAGAGAAATATGGGGTTATTGATATTCCTGACTCTGTAAGAAATCAGATCTGAGTTGTGTTAGTATTTTGCCGAGAAGATTTAGTCCTTTCCAGTTTTTTTGTTCTAGTATGAGTGGATCTGTTTTATGTAGGCCGACACCCCATATAGTGTCAACAGGGCTTGATTCTACTAATAACGATGGTGCTGTTTTTAAAAGCTTTTTCATAAATTTGGGGTTTTGAGAGAATTTTGCTTCGTTTCCAGTGTAAACGATTTCTTCTCTATGACTCTCCCAAATAGTATCGTCATAATTTTTGATTAGTCTTCCAATTGCTTTTTGCTGCTTTGGATCATCACTAGATAGGATGAGACCAGCAGCGTTCTGATCATTAAAAAGAATTGCTTTTTTATACATCATATATTGTTCAGCGGAATTAAAAGTTGTTCCTTCTATTTTGAAAAGGCAAGGTTCCCACTGACTAAAAGTGCCACTCCAAAAAAAATAATACTTTCTATCTGGTGAATAACTCATTGATTTCGACTTTATTAAGATATTTGAATATGCAATATTTGCGAATGATGTTTTATCGTATTGTAAAACATTTTAATGAAATTATGAACTTAATGAGGAACCTAACGTAAATTTAGTAAAACACTCACTTTAAGTTATTTCTAAGGCCATAATACAGGACAGGCATAACTTAGTTGACTGGCTAAAAAATATACTGTAATTTTATCCAGTATTTTTCACGTTGGAAAAGGAGTTTCCAAATGCCTAGAGCCCGATATCAACAAATCAGTTTAGACAGCACCCCTTACTATCACTGCATTTCTCGATGTGTTCGTCGAGCCTTTCTTTGTGGTGAAGATTCCGTTAGCGGTAAGAGCTTTGAACATCGTCGAGGGTGGATTGAGGCCCGTTTATTGTTGCTTGCTGAAGTCTTTGCGATCGATGTGTGCGCTTATGCCATTATGAGCAACCATATTCATGTCGTGCTTCATATTGATGAACGAGAAGCTATGGAATGGACAACGAAAGAGGTATTAGTGCGTTGGCATAAGTTACATAAAGGTACTTTGTTCACCGAGCAGTACGTCAGTGGTCAGGATTTGCCTGATTATGCTTTGCAACTGGTTGAAGCCTCCGCAGAAGCCTATCGAGAACGCTTGATGGATATTAGCTGGTTCATGAGGGACCTCAATGAGCCTATTGCTAGAATGGCTAATCGAGAAGATCAATGTAGCGGCCACTTCTGGGAAGGCCGTTTTAAATCTCAAGCATTACTGGATGAAGCGGCGCTGATGGCCTGTATGGTGTATGTGGATCTGAATCCAGTCAGAGCTGGCATTGCAGAAACACCCGAAGCATCAGATTACACTAGTGTAAAGCAGCGAGTAAAATCAGCCAAAGCCAGTGAACAACCCAAACCGTTATTGGATTTTATTGGCTATGATCGAGCAGAAAGCCCAAAAGGACTCAGTTTCAAACTATCTGAATACTTGGAACTTGTTGATCTTACGGGCCGCATTGTAAGGGAAGATAAACGAGGCAGCATTGATATAAACTTAATGCCGATTCTTAAGCGTCTGAATATTTCCCATCAAAACTGGTTAACCATTGCCACGAAATTCGAACAAAACACTCATAGCGTAGTAGGTAAAAAAGAGAGTTTACAAGGTTATAAAAACGCCCAACCTAGGTCGAGAGCAAATCAAAAATGCTGTCAGTTACTGGCCTAGAAGCAATACTTGAAATCAAATGTCCTCAGAGTAGACGTAATATATATACGACATACCAACTCGCCTGAAAAACGCGTTTTCCAAATCAAAACCGCCCAGTCTACTTAGAAATATTTCACTGATACGAGTTTCCATGAGTTTCTCAATAACAAATAGAAATGAGGCGGATAGCTTGTTAGTCTTCTCTTGAATTGGGTGTCTTGTATCGCCGTCTCTTTGTTTGAATTAAGCTCACCGGCTCACAATGTTAAGACAGGCCAAGGAGCCGAGGCTCTGCACCCCTACAAGACTAATCGTGGCAGGGAGTTGAACGGCGAAGGTTCCGGCCCTAACAATAGCGCTCACCCTGATAAACCAGTAGACAGAACCAAGTTTGATAAAGACAGGAATCAATACTGGCAGGATAGAATTCAGGAAATTGATGGGGGTAGTTGATGTTGCCAGATAGCGTTACTAAATATTTATCACAGAATTTGAACTGGTGCTTTGAAGATACCTATTCACATGATCAAAAGCAGTTCATCATTACAGACGAACATAAAGATTATTTTTGCGGCTCACTAAGGTTAAAAATATCGAGTTCTGCTTTTATAGATTTCTATTCTGTAGTCGCTTTTATCCCATTAGGGGCTGGCTCCGAACTATTCAACTTGGAATCAATATTAGAAGAGAATACAGTTGGCAGTCGTTATCTGCGTTTTACTTCGATTGAAGGTGAAGGCAGCTATTTTTATGATGTCGAAACTGACGCGGTTTATGACGTGAACTGGGGTGAAGAAGAACTGATGGAGTCAGGCCAGAAAGAACCTTGGTTTACTTCCTTCTTTGATTTTCTTGAGTGGTATTACTCTGGCGTATAAATTTCGCACGTGCGAAATATTGCAGGATACGCAAAAGGTTAACATTGTGCTGCATGAGTGATGGTGTGTTTTTATGTTTTATGAAATGATTTACTGTGATTCAGTAAAATACAGTAAGAGTTAAGTACTTATCAGGACAGGCACCTTAAGAACTCAGTGCTTCCAAGAATTTAACAAGACACCCACCTTAACTCTTAACCTTTTCAATAAGTTAGAATCTTTTAACTTCTTCCAAGGCTCAATCCAACGATTGATCCTTCTTGTTTCTTCTGAATAGCCCAAACCACTAAAGCCACCATCGGCCTTGGCAATGTCACAGTGGGTGGACTTTCCATTGAAGAAAGCATCAACGAACAAGCACAGTTCGCCGACCTCAACCGGGATGTTACCAACAGCCAAGAAATCACTAAAGATGTTGAGCGTGGTGGCTTAGACGCCAACCTCAGGGTGGACAAGCGTATGTTGATGGAAGCAGGGTGTGTTGAAATTGCCGAAGATGTTGCAAAAACCGATATGCTGGTCGACAGCGTCATATTGGTGTGATGAAAATCCAGTCCTTGATTAAGCATTGTGAGCATCGAAATATGTCAATGCCTTATTGAATATTAAGGCTTTTTCTTCAGTAAAAGTTACTAAAATCTTGCTAGCCTGCTATTCTCAACGATTAGGGCAGAAGAAATGATCACGTTGGCAGAAATGTCGGTTGTTTCGTTATGCCTCTCTTATGTTTTAAGGAAGAGAAGGGATTTATATGAATATGTTGAATGCCAGTATGGTAGGTTTTTTGTTGATCGCCGCTATGATGTCAAATCTTGCCCGAGCCCATGAGGCTGGGACTTGGTTGGTTCGAGGTGGTGTCGGCAGTGTTATGCCACAAGAAAGCAGTGGTGATGTATTGGGAACTGGTGAGTTTGAGGTCAGTAATGATACTCAGCCGACGGGCACCATTAGCTATATGTATACGGATCATGTTGGCTTTGAGACGATTGTTGCTTTGCCTTTTGTTCATGATGTGAGTACACCAGGATTAGGCAAGATTGCTGAAGTTTCTCAATTACCTTTCTCCTTTATGGTGCAATATTATTTTGGTGAAGCGACCAGTGATATTCGACCTTATGTTGGCGGTGGTGTTAATTACGCCGTGTTTTTTGATGAAGAAACCGAAGGGAATTTAGCCTCTGACACTGCTTCAGTGGATGCCTCCTTTGGCTTAGCGGCCCATGTCGGAGTTGATGTAACCGTGTCTAATCAATGGTTTGTCAATGCTTCTCTATGGTATTTGGATGTGGATACCACAATTAAAACGCAAAACTCGGGTAATTTTGATATCACGCTTGATCCAATTGCCGTGGTGTTAGCGGCAGGTTACCAGTTTTAGTCTTAAAACTTATGTCTTTCAGAAAACAACCCCATTTTATGATGGGGTTGTTTATGTTTGTTGTGTGATGTTCTGTACTTTCCATAGAGATTAAGCTTTTTCTAGAATAAAGCTCCAAGAGCCATTAATATTTCCTTGTGTTGTTTCAAGGAAAGACAATGAATATCCAATCCGTAGTAAGCTTTTGTCTCTTTTTTTTCTATTCCATTTCGGCCAATGGCGCCAATGATTATCAATACATTGATTATGCACTTGGTATCAGTGACTTAGAAAACACCCAATCCAATGGGGATTACGAATCATTTTCAGGTTCTTTTATAATACAAGATCAGACTTTTCTTGCTTTTGAGGCCAATAACTATCACAAGCAGGGGGTGTACGATATTGATTTAACGGGTTTTGGTATTGGTTCTTATACGGACTTTGGCAGAGCAACGGATTTATACGCTCTCTTACAGTTGATTGTTGTGGATTTGGAAAATAATAACGATAAAAGGGGCTTGCGCTTGTCCCTTGGTGTGCGCTCTAGTATTTCAAGCCGTATGGAGCTGGCCGGGAAAATATATTATGAGGATGTTTATGAAAAAAGCAGTAAAAGTTATGCCCTGGCGCTTAGATATTATGTGACGACAGATTTTTCCGCTGGACTAGGATACGACATGACCAATATCGCTGAGGATGATATGAATCATTTATACGCCGCTTTACGTTTAAATTTTTGAATGCGGGTGAGTTTGGCATAGGATCAAAATTCATCTGATGTCTCTTTATTCAATAATATGTGTTTTATAAAACCAATAATTGTTATTGTGTAACATATCTAACTTGTGGTCATTCTAGGCTGTGGCGATTAGCTTGAGTCATTACTAATGCTTGTGTGAGTGGTATGAATCGTTTTTTTCTAACAGCATGACACAATGCTAAGGAAGGTGCGAATAAACCATATTAATAAGGAGAATTGAGTGGATAATTATTTGCTCTATGTGGGAGTGGTAATGGCGACAGTGAGTTTACCGGGCCCCGCGGTTTTACTCACCTTGAACAATGCTGTTCAGAAAGGCCTTATAAAGACGTTTGCAGGAATCTCGGGTATTGCTTTGGCTATCTTGTTAGTCGCAACTTTATCAGCTACCAGCTTAGGGATTATTTTAGCCGGTTCAGCTGTGGCGTTTAATCTGATCAAAATAGCTGGTGCTGTGTATCTGATTTACCTTGGCGTTAAACTGTGGCGAAGCAAAGTCAGTTTTATAGAACAAACTAGCACAAAGGAAAGCTCTCTATTTAGGTGTTTTATGGAAGGCTTTTTAGTCTCTATTACGAACCCCAAAGCCATTGTTTTTTTCATGTCAATTTTTCCTCAGTTTATTGATGTGCACCAAGCCTATATCCCCCAGTTTGTATTATTGGCTGTGACCTTTAGCTGTGTCGTGGTGGCCATTCATACTCTCTATACTCTGTTTGCTTTGCGGACAAAACGTAAGATCAATGAAAATCACAAAGCTTCACAGGGGATCAGTAGAGTACTTAATAAGATGAGTGGCGGTATATTCATCGGTTTTGGTGTTGGTTTGGCTGCGTCCAGTAGGTAGCCTTGTCTCACTAATTGAATAAATGGCTTCTCATTCAACTTTCATTGTGAGAGACCATTGTGAGAGACAGTCATTTTGGATGCTATTATTCATTAAAAAATACTGCGGTCTTGCCTGTGCCGTTTCTTGTCTGTTTTTGAAAATCATTGTTTATAAAACGACGATGAAAAGTTACACCTTGTTAATTGTAAAATCACGAGACTGAAAGCTGGCCAATTTTTATGATTGGCCAAGTTTAGTTTTGATTAAATCATCAAAATTTCTCCCGAATCTCCATCCGATATGATCATATACGCAATTTTCTTCTAATAGATTTTATAACAAATTAATAAAAATAATATAAATATCAATTGGTTATGATTTTTAAAAGGGTGGCATGGACCTTGCCATAAGGAAATCTGTGTTTTGTCGTTCCTGGTATTAGCGAACTTGAACACAGCATGACTTGTAACGAAAAATAAAAATAAGGGTAAACCATGATATCTAGCTTGCTTCATGACGTGTTTTGGCAGAGCTGTCTTCTGTCAAAAAGTCATCTAATCACACCACAATGCTCTCATCCAGATTTAGACATTTCCATGGGAAGTAAATACGACAAAAGACAATGGTAACGGATACACATCCCTAACAATTGGCTTTTGTAGATTATTTCGAGGGAAGTTATGAACCAGTTTATTGGCTAAAGCAACTGCTGCGTTACGCCTATCCATTCTATTTAGATATAGAGGTTGGCGTATGGGTAAGCCTTATTGTAAGTAGCTTTCTGAGATTCTTGATTCTGAACTCACAATAAAAACAAAATGGTGTTTAAATGAAAATAAATACATATGAAAATCGTCTTTTGTCGATTCTATTTCTTTGTTTCGGCTTTGTCTTTTTTGATCGACTGGCCTTGTCTTATCTTTTCCCTTTTATTGCGCAAGATTTGCAACTGACCAATAGTCATTTGGGGATTTTATCCTCCGCTTTGTCGGTTACTTGGGCTTTATCTGGTATGACCTTGGGTCACATTGCCGATAAAAAAGACTCGAAAAAACTGATTCTAGTGGTGTCAGTTATTGCATTTACCTTGTGTTCTGTCCTTTCTGGTATTGTTACCAGCTTTGTTAGTTTGCTGTTTTTCCGTTCCCTTATGGGGGTGGCTGAAGGTCCTGTTTTGCCTGTTGTTCAATCCTTGATGGCTTCGGCTTCTAACCCTAAACGACGCGGGTTAAATATGGGCTTGATCAATGCCAGTGCGCCAGGTTTGATTGGTGCTGTTATTGCTCCTGTGGTGTTGGTATGGATAGCAACTGAATACGGTTGGCGTTCGGCTTTTTACGCGACCATTATTCCAGGTTTGGTTGTGGCAGCTTTAATTATGTTGTTTGTGAAAAACAAATATGAGCACCCGAATACCGAACCAATGATGGAGACTGATAGTAAAACCAGCATTAAGGATTTACTTAAGCATCGTAATATTGTGCTGTGTACCATCATTTCATGTGTTTATGTTTCTTGGTTTGTCACCATTATCACCTTCACACCAACTTACCTGATTAAAGCGCGAGCGCTTTCACCTGATGTGATGAGTGGCATAATGGGCGCATTAGGGATTGCCTGGATGTTATGGGGTTTTGTGGTCTCTTTTGTTTCTGATCGTATTGGACGTAAACCCGCTATGATCTTTTTTACTCTGGTAACAACAGCCTTCCCACTGGTACTGATTTTTGCTGAGACGGACATGATTTTACCCCTCGCTTTCATTACTTATACTGGGCTTGGGTGTTTCACTTTATTTATGGCAACCATTCCAGCAGAAACGGTATCCCCTCGACAAGTAGCGACTGCGCTTGGTTTGATTATGGGGGTTGGTGAACTGGTTGGTGGTTTTATTACGCCTATCATAGCTGGTGTGCTGGCTGATCAATATGGTCTGGATGTTGTTATGTGGATAGGGGCAGGGACCTCTTTCACTGTGGTGATATTGTCACTATTTTTGCAGGAAACAGCTCCAGCTGTTATCTCTAAACAAGAGGGTAAAGCGGTTTCCTCTTTATCCTAATGAATCTGTTGTAATTCTGTCATTCATACCCACAGGGAGGTGGGACTAGTTTTCTTCCAACATTTTTTCAAAACATCTTTTCTTCAAATACTTTTTCTCCAATTGGTTTTAGATCGACTTTAAAAATCGGTTTCTTGCTTTCAGTATTTCAAATCGAATTTCATTACCTTTGACTATCACCAGTTCGATGTTGCTTCTGGTTGAAACTTGCTGAATTTGGGAAAGCGCTTTTTTTTAGTGCGGAAGAAGGTTGGATGTTACACAAGTGTTCTTTTTTATTTCATCTCTTCTCTTTTATAGACAATCTTATAATGCTTTCAATCTGAATTGAAAGACATGGGTGATATCAAAGCACTGTCTTTTAAGCACTTTCTTGTAAACACTGTCTTAAAAGCCCAGGGGATCATTCAATAAGGTTAGATTGGCAAAGGTTTTGCTTTCTTGATAGGAAATAAATATTCCTTTTGGTGCTTTTTTAAAGCTGTTAACGGTTTTTTTAATCAAACTGAACAATAGAGAGGGGAAAATGGCTAATTCTTGGCGTATGTCTGCTTTATCTGATCGCCATCGGGCGCTCGGTTCAACTCTTGAAGATTGGAATGGTATGGGGACTCCCTGGACCTATGACAGTGACTTGGCGCTGGCGCATGAAGCCATACGCACCAAGGCTGGTTTGATGGACGTATCTGGTTTGAAGAAAGTGCATTATGTTGGACCTCATGCAGAGAGTTTGCTGGATTATGCCACCACTCGTGATATGTCCAAGCTTTATCCTGGTAAGTCGGTTTACGCATGCATGCTCAACGATGAAGGTAAGTTTGTGGATGATTGCATTGTCTATCGAACAGGGCCTAATGCCTTTATGGTGGTACATGGCGCGGGGAAGGGAGATGAAATGTTAGCCCGAAGTGCCCTTGGGCGTCAGGTGGCGATGTTATTTGATGATGATCTGCATGATATTTCTTTACAAGGCCCGCTAGCCATTGATTTTCTTGAAGAGCATGTACCAGGTATTCGTGACTTAGCTTATTTTCATCATATGCAAACACGCTTGTTTGATTGTCCTGTGATGATTTCGAGAACGGGTTATACCGGTGAACGGGGTTATGAGATTTTTTGTAAAGCGGCGGATGTGGGATTGCTTTGGGACACCATTTTAGAAAAAGGTAAACCTCTTGGCATTATTCCTTGTGCTTTTACTGCCTTGGATATGCTACGAGTGGAAAGCTATTTGCTCTTTTACCCTTATGACAATTCAGAAATGTACCCTTTTCCAGATGAAGCGGCTGGAGACACATTGTGGGAGCTGGGATTGGATTTCACCGTCTCAAAAGACAAGACCCAGTTTCGTGGTGCCATCGAACATTTTCGTTTACAAGATACACTCAGGTTTAAAATATTCGGTGTGTTGCTAGAGGGTGATCAAGCCGCAGCGGAAGGGGATACGCTTTGGGTGGATGGTAAACAGGTTGGTGTGATTACTTGTGCTATGTATTCACGCTTAACCAATAAATCCATGGCCATTGCCCGTTATGATGTGGCCTATGCCGTTCAAGGTCAGCCACTTCAAGTCAAGGGCAGTATTGAAGTGGCTGCTGTGGCACATAGCTTGCCATTTGATGATCCTGAAAAGAAAAAACGCACTGTTAAAGGCTAACGATTAGGAGAGGTTATGGAAGCGGACTTTGATTCAAGCATAAAGAGTCGTCCTCTGTATCAAGCTATCAGTATTAATGATAAAGCGATTTTTTCTTTGTTTGTGGTAGAAGCTGGCCAAGATTCAAATTTACAGGCGTTATATCAATTTTGTGATACGCAAAAAGCCATTATCACTTTGCCACTCACTGAGTTATCCGATTCTTCATTGAAAGGCTTTGAGCGAACAATCTGTCCGGATGTTTTGTCCGTTGCCTTTGCGAACTTGCCCATGTCTGCGCAATTGTATGTTAGTGGGTCGGAAGCGTTTCTGTGGGATGTCCATAAATTGGCGGTACAGGCTGGTCTGTTAGCCGAACAGATTAGGCTTAGCCAACCGACGACACCGGCTCGTCGTGTTTTTTGCACTCATTGTTACAACCAAATGGAGAATGTTCTTCATACCCCAGTTGAGTGTTCTGGTTGCGGTTTACCCTTGTTAGTGAGGGATCATTTTTCGCGGCGTTTAGGGGCTTATGTTGGTTTGAATATTAATGCTGAAGATAAAACTGAGTTACCGGCAAGGGAGGCATTAAAATGAATAATGGGCAATTATCAGTAAGAGTTGTTGGCATTCATCAAGTTGCTCCGGCCATTCGTGAGTTTGTTTTGGAAGCCTGTGAAGATGCTCCAACCTTGTTGCCATTTTCACCGGGTTCCCATGTGGTAGTCACCATGCAGGATGGAGCAAAAAAATACTCTAATCCGTATTCCTTGTTAAGCGATCCAAATAATACTATGCAATACAAAATCGCGGTGCGATTACAAGATCAGTCCCGTGGCGGTTCTGTGTATATGCATAAAAAAGTTAAAGTCGGCGATTGCTTAAGTATTTCCGCTCCGGCGAATTTATTTGCGCCTTATTGGCGCGCCAAAAAGCATTTGATGTTGGCGGGTGGGGTTGGTATCACCCCCTTTCTATCGTTTTTGCCTGAGATGCTAAGGCGTCATGCAAAGGTTGAATTGCACTATATGTTTGATGGCTCAGTGACGGGAGCCTATCAAACAAGGTTATCAGACATGCTGGGTGACAAATTGCATTGCTACGACTCCAATCAAAATACGCGCTGCTCTATTGCTGATGTGATGGCTGAACAACCTTTAGGAACGCATCTTTATATTTGTGGGCCAGAGTCTTTGTTGAATAGGGTCAAAGAGGTTGCCGCAGACATAGGGTGGCCGCAAAGTGCGATTCATTACGAAGCTTTTACGGCACCAGCACCGGGTAAAGCTTTTGCGGTGACATTGAATAGTGGAAAACGTATTGATGTTGCTGACGATGAAAGCTTATTGGACGCATTGGAAGCAGCCGATGTGGCGATTCAAAGTTCATGCCGTGGTGGTGTGTGTGGACGTTGTTTTACTGGCGTGTTGCAAGGACAAGTGGAACATCGCGATGAATTTTTATCCTCGTCAGAAAAATCCCGTCAAGATTGTATGATGCCCTGTGTATCGCGCGCGATCAGCGATACGCTGGTGCTCGATTTATAAAGGAAACGAAGTATGCGAGTTGCACCAAAACCGATTCAAACTTTTCGTGATGATTTTTCTTATACCAATAGCTCAGATGCGATTAAACGCTTTCCTTTCCCTTTTCCTGATGACACCTATCGTTATTCGGTCAATATAGAGCCGCATTTGCCAAAAGAGGGTAAGGGCTCGGCCTATGAGTTTTTTTATGATGTGGATGAGCATTACTTGTCGGAAATGGCGGAACGTGATCTTGTCTTGCGCAAACGTCCTTCCAGTTGCTTGATGTTGCCACATATGGATTTGGCCTGTTGGGATTTAATTGATGTGTCCATGACGCATCTTGCTAAGGATTATCCAGAATATTTTACCTTAGCCAAAAATGACGATCAGTGGTGTTGGGAAAATAAGCTGTTAAAGATTAAGGATGAGTTTGTCTTCGGTGATTCTTCAAGCTTACCCATGCCACCTATGGAATACATAGGCAGGCAGGTTCAGGGAGATTTAGTGCTTATGGATCAGCGCGATCAAAATCTCTTTATGGACGCGGGTATTTTGACTTGCCCTGCGGATTGGTCATTGGCTTTTGATGTGGGCATGTCATTTGCCGAATGGCATGGTCCGGTTCCTTTTGTACACAGTGAAGGCATTATTGAACGAGCGCTTAAATTTTTAATATCGATTCCTCAAGGTCAAGCAACACGGCGCTTGAATTGGACCTTAACCGTTAATCCAAGAATGGATGTTTCGCCAGAAACCTACCCTGAATGGGGACCGGATCGCTTGACGGTTACGCCTGATAATATTGCTGAAAAGGTTTTTCTAAGAGTCGAGTTGCAGGTATTTGATCGTATGCCACGCAGTAATGCGTTGATGATGAACATCCGTACTTATTTAATGAATATGCAGGATCTGGTGACCAATCCAGTTTGGGCAAAAAGGCTTTATCATGTTATGAAAACCTTGCCACCAGAGTTGGTTGAATATAAAGGCTTAACCCGTTATCACCCAATGCTGGTGGATTGGTTAGCAAAATATCAAAAGTGATATCGTGGATTGTAAGTGATGGCGCTGTATCTCAAGCTGTGGCTTATAAGTAAGGGGATAAGCGTGTTTAACTGTCCTCAAAAACTTTTTCCATATCGACTTTTTTGTTTTCCCAGAAGTCCAGATTGAGGTGGCTTTCAATCTCTTTTAAGTGAATTTTCATGCACTGAACCGCCGCACTTACATCATTTTGTTCAAGGGCGTCCACTATGTCTTTATGGTCGTTACAACCACATAGGTCGACCGCTTCTATTTGATAGAGAGAAATGATTAATGAACTCCGGGTGATGAGATTTTGTAACATATCAGTCAGTACTGAATTGCCAGCCAGTCTTGCCAAAAGTAAATGGAATTCGCCGGACTCTTTAATGATTTGACCACGTTTATTTCGCTTGATGGCCTCTAATTCTGTTTTCAACTGCTTTTTTAAGATGGCTATGTCCATTTGTCGGCATTTTTCACTTAGGGTCTCAATGATGCCTCGTTCCACAATGGATCTTGCTGTAAAGACTTCTCTCGCTTCTTCTACGGAGGGCTGAGAAATACTGGCGCCTTTATTGGGCACTATGGTCACAATACGGTTAAGTTCTAATCTTTTTAACGCTGAACGAACGTGATTTCGGTTGGCTTTAAGACGAGTGACCAATTCGCCCTCGACCAGACGTGTCCCCGGTGGTAGGCGCTGCTCCGCAACGGCGTTACTGATAACATGAACAAGGCGCTGGATTTCAGATTCTTTGTTAAGGGACATAATATATAAAAGATTGTTAGCAATATGAGATTTTAAATTTACTGTCTCTTATTCACTAAATCAAATGATAAATTTGCACTAATTGAGTACTTTGTGAGCAAAAGTGCACCAAAAAATCCTATTTTTTCGATAGGAAGCCAAACATCCCATTCTCCATAAAAAGTAGTCAAGATACACATTTACAAAACATGGCACCACAATTGCAATATTTAAATTCATGATTGCTAACAATTTTGGATGTTAATGTATGTCGGGTTCGGTTGAGTTGGTTCAGACGACTAAAATTTATGATCAGGTTGCGGTAGTGGATGCCATCAATGTCAAGGTGGAGAAGGGAAGTTACTGTTGTCTGCTGGGCCCAAGTGGTTGTGGTAAAAGCACCACTCTTAGAATGATTGCAGGTCATGAAAGCGTTACTGAAGGCGACATTCTACTGAATGATCGTAACGTGACGAATTTGACACCACGACAACGTGGCACCGCCATGATGTTTCAAAACTATGCCTTATTTCCTCATATGACTTGCCTAGACAATATCGCTTACGGTTTAAAAGTTAGCGGCGTTAATAAAGCGGAACGCCATGCTCAAGCTAATGAAATGTTGTCTCTGGTGAATATGTTAGAGCATGCGAATAAATTGCCGGGTCAGCTTTCTGGTGGGCAACAACAGCGTATCGCTTTGGCTCGAGCCCTTATCTGTAAACCAGATGTGGTGTTATTGGACGAACCACTGTCGGCACTCGATCCATTTTTGCGCATTCAAATGCGTAAGGAATTAAAACAGCTACAGCAACAGCTTGGCTTAACCTTTATTCATGTTACTCACTCACAGGAAGAAGCCTTTGCTTTAGCGGATCAAGCCATTGTGATGTCGGCCGGTAAAATTGAACAAGCCGGTTCCCCAAGAAGCATTTTTGAATCCCCTAAAACAGAGTTTGTAGCGAACTTTATCGGCGGACACAATGTTCTCACTGTGTCTGAAGCAATGCCTATACCAGATGTAACGAACACTTTCTCGGTGCGAGCTGATCACATTCAAACCACTTCTACTTCTGATGATGACATTGTTGTCAAAGTACAAATTATAGACGTTGAATTTCAGGCTCAATTTTATCTATTGGAAGCCAAATTAGAAGATGGTCAACATCTAATTTGTTATTTACCGGAAGATAAATTCAATACCGAACTGATGACGATAGGTAAGTCTATTAACCTGTATTGGTCCCCTGAGCGGATCAATGCGTTTCACTGTTAGTCAACCCAAACGGAGACAACAAATGAAAGATAAAGCGATAATTGATCCAACACATCAAGCGGATAGCCCTGCTACTGAGACGGCAGCAAAGACTCCGTCTTTTAGCCGTCGTTCGTTATTGAAAGGAGCGGCCAAAGCAGGTGTTGCGGCGGGTGCTATCTCTGGCTTCCCGATGATTTGGGCACAAAATATTAAAAACGTGACCTTGCGTCAGTTTGGTACAGGGGTGTCGAATCTTAATGCCATTGCAGATAAGTGTAAGGAAGATTTGGGATTTAACTTACAGCTTACGTCATTGGATTCTGACAGTGTCACGCAACGGGCTGTGACTCAGCCTAAGTCCTATGATATTGCAGATATTGAATATTGGATATGTAAAAAGGTGTTCCCAGCGGGCGTCATGCAACCTTTGGATACCAGTAAATTAAAGAACTTTAGCAAAATTTCACCGCTTTTTATCACTGGTAAATTGACACCAGATTCTGAAATTGCACAAGGGACTGCACCTCATACGGTGGGCTTTGTTGAATCCAAAGGATCCACCAAATTTGCCACAGAACAAACCAATTGGATGACCTTGATTCCAACTATTTACAATGCCGACACACTGGGTATTCGTCCTGATTTGGTTGGTCGCCCCATTACCACTTGGGCAGACATCATGGATCCGGCCTATAAAGGTAAAACCTCAATTTTAAATATTCCATCCATTGGCATCATGGATGCCGCCATGATTTGTGAAGCAATGGGCGAGATTAAATACGCTGATAAAGGCAACATGAGCAAAGCGGAAATCGATAAAACCATCGATATTTTGATTGCCGCGAAGAATCAAGGCCAATTTCGTGCATTTTGGAAGTCATTTGATGAATCAATAAACTTGATGGCGTCTGGTGAAGTGGTGATTCAGAGTATGTGGTCTCCAGCGGTAACAGCCGTACGTAGCCGCGGTATTCCATGTGTATATCAACCTTTGAAAGAAGGCTATCGAGCTTGGGGCGGTGGTTTAGGCTTGGCGTCTCATTTGTCTGGTCTAGAGTTGGAAGCCGCTTATGAATACATTGACTGGTACTTATCTGGTTGGGTCGGTGCTTACCTGAATCGCCAGGGCTATTACAGTGCTGCACCTGAAACCTCTAAGAATTATATGACACCTGACGAATGGGGCTTCTGGATAGAAGGTAAAGCTGCGAAAGGGGATATTTTAAACCCAGATGGTAAGGTCATGGAGAAAGCGGGTGCCGTTCGTGATGGAGGTTCTTATTGGGATCGTATGGGGGCTGTTGCCTGCTGGAACTCAGTAATGGATGAGAACAAGTATATGGTCAGAAAATGGAACGAGTTTATCGTTTCATAATCTGTCTTGGACAAGAGGGCAGGAAGCCCTCTTTTTTATAAAGGTTTACTATCACATGGCGTTATCAAAAAACCATCACAGTTACTGGCAGTCTTTGCCGCTTAGCTTGGTACTTTTAGGCTTTCTCGTTTTTCCTATAGGCGTGATGCTCGTGGTTAGCTTTTGGGATTACAATGAATACTCTTTGCTACCCGACTTTATTTTTGATAATTACGAGTTTTTATTAACCTCAAATGTGACGTTAAAAGCTTACTTACAAACCTTAAAATATGCCTTTTTAACTTGGTTGTTTACCTTTGGAATCGGTTTTACCCTTGCCTATTTTTTAGCCTTTCATGTGCGTACACAAAAAATGCAAACGGTATTGTTTTTACTCTGTACTGTGCCGTTTTTCACTTCGAATATTATTCGTATGATTTCTTGGATTCCGCTACTTGGTCGAAATGGCTTGGTGAATTCCGCATTACAGACAGGCGGTTTCATTGATCAGCCAGTGGATTGGCTGCTTTATAGTGACTTTGCCATTATTCTTGCTTATGTCCATCTCTATACCATGTTTATGGTGGTGCCTATTTTTAACAGCATGATGCGAATTGACCCTAATCTTGTGGAAGCGGCTTTGGATGCAGGAGCCGCACCTTGGCAAATTATGAAAGACATTATCCTGCCCTTATCAAAGTCCGGCATCATGGTCGGTAGTATCTTCGTGTTTACTTTGGTGATGGGGGATTTTATTACCGTCAAAATTATGGGGGGCGGTATTAAAGCCAATGTTGCCACGCTGATTTATAACGAAATCTCTTTACTTCAGTATCCTGCCGCTGCCGCTGGTGCCATTGTCTTGCTGATTACGGTGTTAATGATGTTGATGATTCTGTTTCGTTTAGTGGATGTCCGCAAGGAGCTTTAAAATGAATAAACGACCTTTAAGCTTCTACTTTTTGGCCGCTTTCTTTGGCATTTTTATTTTGTTTCTTTATGGCCCAAATATCACCATTGCTATTTTGTCTTTTCAAGGCGCCGATGGTGGCCTAACTTTTCCTATGCGTGGTGTATCCTTACATTGGTTTGCGCAATTATTGGAGCGTCAGGCGGTGGGAGATTTCGCTAGTGCTTTAGTGCGATCATTAGTCTTAGGTGCCATGGTGATGGTATGTACAGTGATTTTTTCTTTGCTGGCCGGCCTTGCCTTTCGTAAACGCTTTGCTGGCAGTAGTGTGATTTTTTACCTTACTCTTGCAAGTTTAATTTTACCTTCAATTTTAGTGAGTCTCGGCATTGGTCTCATGTTTGATCGCTTGGGGTTAACACCAGAGTGGTTTAGTTCTGGCTTCGGAGCGCATCTTACATGGACCTTGCCGTTCGGCTTGCTCATTATGTTCGCCGTGTTTAACCGATTTAATCCAAGTTATGAGATGGCTTCTGCGGATTTAGGAGCCACCTCTTGGCAAACATTTCAATTTATTCTATTGCCTTTACTGGCACCAAGCCTGACAGGCATAGGCTTATTTGGTTTTACCTTAAGCTACGATGAGTTTGCTCGAACTCTGATGACATCCGGGAGCTTAAACACTTTGCCACTGGAATTGTTTGCCATGACCACCAATGTGACTTCTCCTGTATTGTATGCCTTGGGAAGCGTGACGACTTTAGTGTCATTTGGCGTCATCCTTATCACATTAATATTGGTAAAACAGTTAAGCCCAAGCTCGAAAAAATAAAATCGCTTTTGCAACCTGCTTCAACTTTGTCGTCATTAAGACCACTTTAAACGCTTTATTTGCATGGATTGAAAAGCTGAATAGATTGAGGATGATTAGATGACCATTGCGATTATTAACCCCAACGCATCCCATTTTATGACCAAGCAAATGCAGGCGTCTTGCTCTAACCTAGCTTTACAGAATGAGACCTTGTGGTTTGAATGTGAGAAAAGTCCAGCCAGTATAGAAGGGCATAGTGATGGCATATACGCAGCTTATCATTTGCTGGAAAAAGTTCGCCAATTGGAAAATTCTGCCACACCACCTAAGGCCTATGTGATTGCTTGCTTTGATGATACGGGTTTGGATGCCGCGCGAGAAATTACCGCTTCTCCAGTGATTGGCATTGGTGAAGCGGCCATGCACGCAGCAAGCTTTATTAGTCAGAATTTTTTGGTCATGACAACCTTACAAAGATCTGTTGGTATTCTGGAGCGTAATCTTGATCATTATGGTTTAAGGGTTCGATGTGCTGGGGTGGCGGCATCGGGATTGCCTGTTTTATCTCTTGATGCGGATGAGAAGAGTTACGACATTGTGAAGCAAGCAGCGCATAAGATGTTACAGGCGAAAAAAGCCGATGCCTTGGTGCTAGGTTGCGGTGGTATGAGTCATTGGGTGGACGCGTTACAACAAGACTTGGGTTTGCCAGTTTTAGATGGGGTGCGCATTGCCATCAGCTTTGCTGACAGTTTTATTGGTTTAAAATTATCGACTAGTAAGGTGTTGGGTTATGCCTGGCCTGAGGCAAAGACATCTTGATGAAGACATTTAAAATAGGAAGTTAGGATAACTGGTCATAGTGGTTTAATTTTACTCTTACGCAAAGCTATTATTTAAAGACTGAAATCTAAGGGGGAGAGTGATATTTTGTTCTTAATATCACTCTCCCCACTTCTTATTATTGATGTCGGCTTAATCCTTTTTCAAAAGCGGATAAATGATTTTTCGAAGCCTGCATCAGTTTAGTAAAAGTGCTCTTAATGTCGTCATTGTCAGCTTGTTCTAGCAAAGGATTCTTCAGGAAAGAATCGTACATGGCAATGTTATCAATCTCGGCTTGGACACCGATTGCAAAGGCATCTTTAAGTGATTTTGGCAGCTCTACATGGTTTGCCGAGTTATCATGAGGGATAGGGATACTGTGATTGTTATAAACTTCTTTTAGCCATTTTATGTGTGTTTCTTCAGATCTAATGATGTTGCTAAACGGGCGTTGCTCACCAAATTTATCCATAATCAGTTCATACTCGGAACGCGCTAAATATTCATCCTGTATTGCGTAATCCAACATTTGTTGAATAGACGGTGATTTATTTTGTTTTGCCGCATCAGCACCAAATGATCGATCACTTGCATTAACGACATTAACGACATTAAAGGCAGCAAAGATGATCGCTATTGCCATGCATATTACATACTTAGTCATATGTATTTCCTCGATTGGGATTTATTTTGAACTCTTTATATTAGAATAGTTTAATATATTGGGTGTGCTATCTAACAATGGGTAAATTAAGGTAAAGCCAAGCAGTGAAATGATCTGAATGTGGCTTAATTTGAGGCTCACTCTTGCCTTGATAGGCCGTTTCTCTGATAAGACTGATGCCCAGAAGACTTATTCGCACCTTCCTTAAGCTGATGATAGGCATGTGATCTCTTGAATCATTCATTTGCACATTACTTTTTTTCAATGTAAATACAGGCACTTTTGCTATAGTAAGCTCGCTTAAATATTTGTGAGGTAGTAAGGGTGTCTAAATCGCTTTCGTATTCTGTTCTTGAGCAGCGTCTATCAGAAAATGTGTTGATCCTAGATGGTGCAATGGGAACCATGATTCAAGCTTATAAGCTTGAAGAACAGGATTATCGAGGCGAACGTTTTGCGGACTGGCAGAGCGATTTAAAAGGCAATAATGATTTGTTGTCGATCACTCAGCCTAAGATCATTAAAGAGATACACGCTAAGTATCTTGAAGCGGGTGCTGACATTATAGAAACCAACACCTTTAACGCCAATGCTATTTCCATGTTGGATTATCACATGGAAGCCTTAAGCTACGAATTAAATTTTGAATCTGCTCGCTTAGCCCGTGAAGCCGCTGATGAATTTACAGCAAAAAATCCAGCCAAGCCGCGATTTGTGGCTGGTGCTGTTGGTCCTACCAGCCGAACTTGTACCATATCTCCAGATGTAAACGATCCCGGTTTTCGTAATATTCATTTTGATGAATTGGTAGAAGCTTATACTACGGCTGTTGATGGCTTGATTAAAGGTGGGGTCGATATTCTCTTGATCGAAACCATTTTTGATACCTTGAACGCGAAAGCTGCTATTTATGCTGTACTGGATTATTTTGAGAAAACCGGTGTGCGCTATCCCATCATGATTTCCGGCACCATTACAGATGCGTCTGGTCGTACCTTATCAGGTCAAACCACCGAGGCTTTTTGGAATTCCATCGCTCATGCTAAACCCATTTCAGTTGGTCTCAACTGTGCCCTCGGTCCAAAAGACTTACGTCAGTACGTTGAAGAAATGTCGCGTATTGCTGATACCAAGGTTTCCGCCCACCCGAATGCAGGTTTGCCTAATGCTTTTGGTGAATACGATGAGTCTCCAGAAGAAATGCTGGAAGAAATTCAAGGTTGGGTGGATTCCGGCTTCTTAAATATCATTGGTGGTTGTTGTGGCACCGCCCCAGAGCACATTGAGACCTTTGCCAAGGCGTTTGCAGATGCAACACCACGTGTGATTCCTGACATCGCAAGAGAATGTCGTTTGTCTGGTCTTGAGCCCTTTAATATTGGTGCCGATGCCTTGTTTGTCAATGTGGGGGAGAGAACCAATGTCACGGGTTCCGCCATGTTTAAGCGCTTAATCAAGGAAGGGGATTTTGATACCGCCTTGGATGTGGCGCGTCAACAGGTTGAGAATGGGGCGCAAATTATCGACATCAATATGGACGAAGGCATGTTGGATTCGCAAGCGGCCATGGAACGCTTTTTAAAGTTGATCGCTTCTGAGCCAGACATTTCTCGTGTGCCTATCATGTTGGACTCCTCGAAATGGGAGATTCTTGAAGCCGGTTTAAAATGGATTCAAGGCAAAGGTGTGGTGAACTCCATCAGCATCAAGGAAGGTGAAGAGAAGTTTAAAGAACAAGCTCGTAAACTGATGAAATACGGTGCCGCTGTGATTGTTATGGCGTTTGATGAAGTCGGCCAAGCGGATACTCGTGAACGTAAAATTGAAATTTGTCGTCGTTCTTATCGCATCTTGGTTGACGAAGTGGGTTTTCCGCCAGAAGACATTATTTTTGACCCTAATATCTTCGCTATTGCCACAGGGATTGAAGAACACAACCGATATGCCTTGGATTTTATCGAGGCGACTGGTGACATTACTCGTGAATTGCCTTATGCCAAGGTATCCGGTGGGGTATCCAACGTATCTTTCTCATTCCGTGGTAACAATCCGGTGCGTGAAGCCATTCATGCTGTTTTTCTATACCATGCCATCAAGCAAGGTATGACTATGGGGATTGTCAACGCAGGTCAGCTTGCTCTGTATGAGGACATTCCTTTGAAATTACGTGATGCGGTGGAAGACGCCGTATTAAATCGTACCCCTGATGCCACGGATAACCTATTAGCCATTGCCGGAGAATTTGCGGGTACAGGAGAAGCTGCTGAGAAAGAAACGCAAGAATGGCGTGCTTTGCCAGTGGCTGAACGTTTATCTCATGCTTTAGTGAAAGGTATCACGGAGTTTATTGACGAAGATACAGAAGAAGCCCGCTTGGCTTATGATCGCCCTTTGGAAGTGATTGAAGGGCCATTAATGGATGGTATGGGCGTGGTTGGCGATTTGTTTGGCTCTGGCAAAATGTTCTTGCCGCAAGTGGTTAAATCGGCGCGAGTGATGAAAAAAGCCGTGGCTTACTTGATGCCTTTTATAGAAGAAGAAAAAGCCCGTAATCAAGATTCTGCTTCCTCCAGCAATGGTAAGATTGTTATGGCCACAGTAAAAGGCGATGTTCACGATATTGGTAAAAACATCGTCGGAGTCGTATTACAGTGTAATAACTTTGAAGTGATCGATTTAGGCGTCATGGTGCCATCGGAAACCATTTTGCGTACTGCTAAGGAAGAAGGTGCAGACATGATAGGTTTGTCTGGTTTGATCACGCCATCATTAGATGAAATGGTTCACGTGGCCAAAGAGATGGAACGCCAAGGCTTTGATTTACCTGTGATGATAGGTGGCGCAACCACTTCAAAAGCGCATACCGCGGTGAAGATTGAGCAAAACTACAAACGCAATCAAGTGGTGCACGTTACTAACGCATCCCGCAGTGTTGGGGTGGCGAGTTCGTTATTAAGCCTAGACAATGAGCGTCGTCAACGATTTATTGATGAGGTGCAGGCTGATTACGAAAAAACCCGTATTCGTTATAAAGACAGAGCCAAAGCTGGTCGTCGCGTGAGTATTGATAAGGCGAGACAAAATAAGCCGCCAGTCACCTTTGATAAGCAAGTCGTCAAACCAAATCAGCTAGGTCTGACTGTGCTCAGTGAGCAAGATATCGACCTAGGGAAGGTGAAAAATTATATTGATTGGACGCCATTCTTCCAAACCTGGGAGTTGGCTGGCGCTTATCCGCGAATTTTGACGGATGAAGTGGTCGGAGAAGAAGCCACGCGAGTTTATCAAGACGCTTTAGTCATGCTGGATAAGGTGATTGCTGAGGCCAGTTTACAGGCAAGAGCCGTGGTGGGCTTGTTCCCTGCTAATCAAGTGAATCATGACGATATCGAGATTTACTCTGATGAATCGCGCAGTGAGGTTGTGGAAACCTTATCCTTTTTACGTATTCAAAACGAGTTAACGGCTCCGGGCAAATACAATCATAGCTTGGCGGATTTTGTCGCGCCGAAAGAATCTGGTGTTGCCGATTACATGGGGGCCTTTGCTTGTGCAGCTGGGTTTGGTATTGAACCTCTGGTTGAGCAATATGAAGCGGATCATGATGATTATAATTCCATCATGATAAAAGCCGTTGCAGACCGCTTGGCAGAAGCCACTGCCGAGTACCTGCATGAGAAAGTACGTAAAGAGTTATGGGGTTATGCGCCACAGGAAAACTTGAGCAATGAAGAGCTAATTAAAGAGAAATATCAAGGTATCCGACCTGCACCGGGTTATCCTGCTTGTCCTGATCATACTGAAAAGAGCAAATTGTGGGATTTATTAGGCGCGAAAGAAAGTATTGGCATGGAGCTAACCGAAAGCTTTGCTATGTTACCGACTGCGGCAGTAAGTGGCTGGTATTTCGCGCACCCAGATTCAACCTATTTTGGTGTTGGTAAGATTGGTCCAGATCAGGTTGAAGAGTACGCCGAACGTAAAGGCATGAGCAAAGATGAGGCTGAGCGTTGGTTAGCGCCAAACTTAGGATACGATCCTGAAGACGATCGAGTGTAAAGTAATTCCAACGAGAGAGAGGCGGCATGGCTAAGGTTATTAAGGATTCAGAGCAGCATAAAAATCGCATGCAAGCCATCAAAAAGCATGTTGATAAACGCATTGCTAAGGCACAAGAAGATAAGGGTACCTTTGTTCTGTTAACGGGCAATGGCAAAGGCAAATCCAGTTCCGCTTTAGGTATGGTGGCTCGTGCGCTAGGCCACGGTATGAAAGTGGGTGTGGTGCAATTTCTCAAAGGGGAATGGAATACCGGGGAAATAGATTTCTTTCGTCAGCAAGATAAAGTTCGCTGGGAAATTATGCCGTCTGGTTTCACTTGGGAAACGCAAAATCGTGACGCCGACATTTTATCTTCAGAACAAGCTTGGTCTCAGGCAGAAGAGATGCTGAAAGATGAAAGCTTCGACCTTGTGGTCCTAGATGAATTAACCTACCTATTACATTATGAGTATCTCGACGAAGGGAAAGTCTTGGAGGCTTTGATGGCACGGCCTGACAGCCAACATTTAGTGGTAACAGGACGTGGCGCTTCTGATGCTCTTGTTGAGCTTGCTGATACGGTTAGCGAAATAAAAGAAGTGAAACATGCTTTTAAACGTGGCATTAAAGCGCAGAAAGGTTTGGAATTTTAATCAAAATTAGATTCTTTATCTAATTTAATGAGTTTATTTAGGTGAATATACTCTTCTCTCGCTGATATCATTTGTTTTTTTATATTCGTCAGAAATTTGAGGTGAGATATGTCTTCTATCGAACGTTTAGAAGTGGGTCAACGTATGAGTCGCATTGTGAAACACAATGGCACCATATATTTATGTGGCCAGGTCGCAGCAGATGCGAATGCTGGCATTACTGAGCAGACGCAAACCATGTTGGACAAAGTCGAGTCCTTGCTAGTGCAGGCTGGCTCAGATAAAGAACACATTCTATCAGCGACAGTCTACATTCGTGATATGAAAGATTTTGCAGCGATGAATGCCGTTTGGGATGCTTGGGTGCCAGAGGGGCATGCTCCTGCTCGTGCATGTGTTGAGGCAAGAATGGCTCGTCCTGAGTTGCTGGTTGAAGTGTCCGTTGTTGCTTCAGAAAAGTAATATTGGATTAACTATTATCTTAATTGCGTTTCACGATAACATCATTTTCGACCAAAGCATTGCTTAATACGCGAATGGTTCTTGCCATATCACGAGACAGGTTCATTAATAAAATGCCGAAGTCGAAAGGGTGATTGTCGTGGAAGTCGCTGAACAATTGGCTAGATATTTCTAATAACAAGCTGTCTTCTAATGCGTATAAGCTGCCTGCTCGTTCGTGTAGAGCAATCATAGAGACAAAACCTATGGCTTCGCCAAATTTAACAGTACGAGTGCGTGTCCTTTTTTCATTATGTTGTTTGTAAAAGTCTAACGACCCGTGTAGCACGGTATGAAAACTATTACCTTGGCCACCATAAGAAAAAATTTCTTCTCCTTCCATGACTCGATGAATGACGCCATTTTCTAATAAATATTGGATGCCCGTTTCAGATAAAGCACCAAAAATAGAACCTTTTTTTAGTTCTGCAGGTGAAATATCGTATTCAGACTCTGTTGCTAAGACGGTATGCATAATTTCCTCCCGTCAATTTTCTCTCTCTTATATTTCTTCGGCCACTTCAATCAAAACTGAATAGTCGATCTGTTACTAGCTATTATCGACATTGTCCCCAAATATCACTAAGGGCTTTTTGTTTGAACTGGTAACACTTTTGTTTTTCTAGTTAACACATTATGCGGCTTTGTAAGCGTCAGTGATCTTGTGTGGAACTTATTCTATGTAAAGTCGCACCTTGAGTAACTTGTATGCGATAATGGGGCCAACTTTTTGCTACTTAGAGCAATTTTTATTATTTTCTGATTAAGAGTGGAAGAATACTTTGTTAACGACAGCCAATATCACCATGCAATTTGGTGCAAAACCTTTATTTGAAAACGTGTCTGTTAAATTCGGCGAAGGCAAACGCTATGGACTGATAGGTGCGAATGGTTGTGGTAAATCCACTTTTATGAAGATTCTTGGCGGTGATTTGGAGCCAAGTTCAGGTAATGTTTCAAAAGATCCCAACGAGCGTTTAGGTAAATTGAAGCAGGATCAATTTGCCTATGAAGACTATTCTGTTATTGATACCGTTATTATGGGGCACACAGAGCTTTGGGCCATTAAGTCGGAGAAGGACGCTATTTATGCTAAGCCTGAAATGACTGAAGAAGATGGTTTGCGCGCAGGGGATTTGGAAGCGGAATTTGCTGAAATGGATGGTTATACTGCTGATGCTCGTGCCGGAGAGCTTTTGCTGGGTGTGGGTATTCCGACAGAACAGCACTATGGTTTAATGAGTGAAGTGGCGCCAGGATTGAAACTTCGTGTATTGTTAGCACAGGCTTTGTTTTCCGATCCAGATATCTTGTTGCTGGACGAGCCAACCAACAACTTGGACATTAATACCATTCGATGGCTAGAAGGTGTGTTGGTAGAACGTACCTGTACCATGATCATCATTTCCCATGACCGTCATTTTTTGAATTCAGTCTGCACCAATATGGCCGATTTGGACTATGGTGAATTGCGTTTGTTCTCAGGTAACTATGATGAGTACATGACGGCTGCCACACAGGCTCGTGAGCGTTTGTTGGCAGACAACGCCAAGAAGAAAGCGCAAATCAATGAGCTGAAATCTTTTGTCAGTCGTTTCTCGGCAAACGCGTCGAAATCTAAGCAGGCGACTTCTCGTGCTAAGCAAATAGACAAGATTCAATTAGAGGAAGTGAAGCCTTCCAGTCGTCAAAATCCCTTCATTCGCTTTGAGCAAGAAAAAAAGCTGCACCGTTTGGCATTACAGGTTGAGAACCTTGCTAAATCCTACGATGAGAGGATTTTCAGTGATCTTAATATGATGGTAGAAGTCGGTGAACGTATTGCCGTTATTGGTCCAAATGGCATTGGTAAATCGACCTTGCTGAAATGTTTAGTGGGTGATACAGAACTGACTAAAGGTGAGGTGAACTGGTCTGATAACGCCAATATTGGTTACTACGCTCAGGATCATGCTCATGAATTTGAGAAAGATATGGATCTTTTGCAATGGATGGGGCAGTGGGGTCAAGAGGGTGACGATGAGCAAGTCATTCGCGGTACTCTTGGGCGTTTGTTGTTCTCCCAAAACGATATTAAAAAGTCAGTGAAAGTCTTGTCTGGTGGTGAACAAGGGCGTATGTTGTTTGGCAAACTGATGCTGCAAAAGCCAAATGTTCTGGTTATGGATGAACCGACTAACCATATGGATATGGAGTCGATTGAATCCCTAAACCTAGCGTTGGAACACTATCCTGGCACCTTGGTTTTTGTCAGTCATGACCGTGAATTTGTTTCCTCCTTGGCGACGCGCATAGTTGAGGTGACAGCGGATGGCATTGTCGATTTCCACGGCACATACGATGAATATCTGGCCAAGATGGACAGCTAAAAAAGCTTGTCTAGTGAATCGTTAACATAAAGGGAAATCGATTGATTTCCCTTTATGTTATCTTGTTGAATTTTATGATGCTAGCGTTTGTCTTCGTACTGATCTGCTGTCTGAAATTCTATTATTTCCACCTTGTCTCCTTGCTGAATCACCCCTTGATTCAGAGCGATCATATTGATGCCAAAAGTAATTCCCTCGTTTTTTAGTTTACGAAATTTTGCTAGGGTTTTCAGTGGCTCTCCTTTTTTGCTACGCTCAGCATTATCAGGATCTATCGTTGTGAAAATGCAGCGTACACAGGGTTTCACATATTCAAATTCTACTTCTCCAATGCGAATGCGTTTCCAAGTGTCTTCGGCAAAGGCTTGATTGCCTTTGATTATCATATTGGGACGAAATTGCGCCATGCGGATGTGTTCTGGACAAGTTCGATTGAGCTCTTCAAGTGAGGCTTCGGTGGTTAATAAAAATGGATAACCGTCTGCAAAACCAACTGGTGAGTCAGGGCGTCGGCTGGTAAAACGTTGTGTGCCTTCACCAAAAAAAACCAGCTCAGCTTCGGTGCCTAGTATAGATTGAAACCAGTGGTTGGCTTCACTACTTACAGATTGTGCTGACAGGTTCTGCCCCCAAATAGTGACATCTCTGTAGTCTTCAGAGAAACTCACAGGGTCTAGAATTAATGTTTTTTCGTTGCTTGGATGGCTTAGTTCAAGGCAATTATTAGGCAATATCTTGCCGTTAATTTGGGTTAATTGCGGATGTTTTCGGCCTGTAATAAAGTCGCCATTAGGCTTAACTAACATATAGCGTCGATCATTAGTAAGTCCTGAAAATAGCACTTCGGTTTGATCGATGTTAATTCCATGAATGGATTTAATTGGGTAAATCGTGAGTTCACTGAGCAAATAAGACATAACAACTCCTGCTTTGAGAAATTATTATTGCCTATTTTTTAATCGCTGTAAAAAGGGCGGTATAAAAACCTTGCAAGCCTAGCTACAAGGTTTTCTCTGTCTAGATTTTGATTTATAAGTAATAGGATTTTAATGGTGGGAAACCATTAAACTCGATTGCGCTGTAAGTGGTCGTATAAGCTCCTGTAGACAACCAATACATACGGTCACCAATGGCTAAATTCAAAGGCAAGCCGTATTTGTAATTCTCATACATGATGTCGGCACTGTCACAGGTTGGTCCAGCAATAATAACTTCTTCCAACTCGCCACCTTTGTCGACATGAATAGGGTACTTGATGGATTCATCTAAGGTTTCGATCAAGCCAGAAAATTTACCAACATCGGTAAATACCCAGCGATTCAAAGCAGTATGTGATTTACGGGAAATTAAGACCACTTCACTGACCAGAACACCCGCGTTCGAAATTAAGGAACGACCCGGCTCAAGGATGATGCGGGGAATATCATTTCCGAAATCTTCTTCTAGGAAGCGGGTAATCTCTTCTGCATATACGGCTAATTCGTTGGTCTTAGAAAGGTAGTTAGCGGGAAAACCACCGCCCATATTGATCATTTGCAATACTATACCGTCTTCTTTTTTTAGGCGTTCGAAAATGACTTTCACACTCGCAATAGCGGCATCCCATGCGCCAATATCACGTTGCTGAGAGCCCACATGAAAAGATACACCATAAGGTACTAGACCTAATTCTTTTGCCAATTTCAATAAATCCATTGCCATGTCAGGACGACAGCCAAATTTACGGGACAATGGCCAATCCGCTGTGACCGTACCTTCTGTGAGGATACGCACGTAAATATTAGAACCTGGCGCGGCTTTGGCAATGTTGCGCAAGTCAGCTTCAGAATCCGTCGCAAACATACGCACGCCCTGGTCATAAAAGTAACGTACGTCTTTGGCTTTTTTGATGGTGTTGCCATAACTTACCCGATCTGGTGATACATCGCCAATTGCGAATAATTTGTCCAGTTCGTAGCGAGATGCAACATCAAAGTTGGCACCACGGTCGCGTAACAGGGTTAGAATTTCTGGTGCTGGGTTGGCTTTGATGGCGTAGAAAATATCCGCAACAGGAAAACCTTTGGTCAGCTCAGAATAGGCCTCATCAATGATTTCAGTATCAATAACAACAAAAGGGGTTTCTTTGCTTTCTGAAAAAGACTTGATACGCGCGAAGCGTTCAGGTGTGTAGAATGCATTGACGTCAATAGACATGGAGATACTCCTATTTAGCAAACATAAACCGATAATTAAGTAACGTCTTTACCTTCTCCCGTCCTACTTATGGCTGTTACTTATCCGGCTATATGGCCTTAAGCGACGAGCGCAGCAGTTGAAGCGGTGCGGATTATGTTCAGCAATGACGCGGAGCGCAATTTAAGGCCGAATTGGCTGTCCGTCAAGTGTTTTTTTGGAGAGTTTAAATAAAAAAAGAGGCAACAAAGCCCCGGTGAAATTTTTGTATCTTTGCTTGCTTTTATTTACGCAGAAAAACAGTCTGAATTTGGAAAATACCACTTCCAGCGATTAGAGCAACAACGAAATAAATCCCTTCCATAGGGTTATTGGTTAAGGCGGTAAGGCCTGGACCCGGACAGTAGCCACTTAATCCCCAGCCAATACCAAATAGACCTGCGCCAACAAGTAATTTGCTGTCAATGTGTTTGAGGTTAGGTACTTGCCATTCTTTGGCGAGGATAGGATTTAGACGTTTATTTTTGATCCAATAGCCAAGTATGCCAATGGCTAACGCACCTCCCATGACCGCAATGAGGGAAGGATTCCAATGGCCAAAAATATCTAAAAAACCTATTACAACAGCGGGATTGACCATTTCCGAAATAGCGAGACCTAAGCCAAATAACAAGCCGGTTAAAAAGGTGATCAATGCGTACATAAGTGATTCCTATTATTTGGTGATGGCAACAGTGAAAATGGCTGTCGTCATAAAGATTAGGGTGGCCACAATAGATCGCATAGATAGGCGAGAAATACCACATACACCATGCCCACTGGTGCAGCCTCCACCTAAACGTGTGCCATAGCCAACCAATAAACCTGACAAAATCAATAACCAAGGACTTCTTAGCTCTGGTAATGGCATACTAGGTTGAGTGAGAGTTCCGTAGGCGCTGCCTCCAATAATAAGGCCGATAATGAAAAGCAATGGTAAGAGCCGTCCCTTATTAAAAAGAAGCTGTGATAAAATACCACTGATACCGACAACACGGCCCATAGTAAGTAGGTAGAATGTTGTGGTAACGCCGATAAGCAAGCCCCCTATTAGGGGATAAAATAGCTGCTCCATAATCTACTCCTAAGTAATATTAGATAATACTAATTCAATAACATTAGTTTTGTCTAATGTTATTTGTCATGAAATAGTGGAAACAAGTGTGAAATCAATTTGGTTGGGTCAAAACCCACAGCAAGCAAAGTATATTTTTATTTTGCCTAATCTGCCTGAATGGCATTCAGCAATGGATAATCTCAAGCCCGATGTGGCGGATTTGATTCAGCGCAATGGTAATCACTGGCGAAAAATTTTGACCATAATGGCAAAATTAACCGTAACTAATGGAAATGATTGGCGTGTTCATAGAGATCATAGCTTATTTGAGCAGCTTGCTGTTGTTTTTGATATTGCCTCATTAGAGAAGGTGAAACCTTTATCAGAACACACTTTGGTATTCATCGTTGGGCGTAAATTGCGTGCAGAATTACCCATTGCAGAAGAAAGTACTAAGTTAAACTATGAGTGTTGGTGGCACCGCAATTATATTTGGTGTCCGTATTTGGATTATCGTCAATTTCCAAATGCACTTATTGCCGAATTGAAAGGCTATGTATTGGAGAAGTAATACATGTTGAACCTGTTAAAAAATTTGTTCAGTTTGCCTGCTGAGGAAGAAGAACAAATCACCTATCAAAAAGCGGTTGCATCCTTGTTAATGGAAGTTATGTTGGCGGATTTCCAAGTGGCCCCGCAAGAAGAACAAGAGATCAAGCGTTTACTCAAAGAAGTGACTGATCTTGGTGAAGACATTGATCAACTTTATATTGATGCTCGCGCGGGTGTAGAGGAAGCTAATGACTTATACCAATTCACTAAGGTTATTAATGAGAAAGCATCCCTGTCCCAAAAAATGGATCTATTAAAAGCATTATGGCATGTGGCTTTGTCTGATGGCAGTCTTGATGCTCAAGAAGACCATAGAATTCGCCGCATCAGTGAGTTGCTATTTATGCCCCATTCGGAATTTATTCAGGCCAAGTTGGCGGTGCAGCAAGAATTGCAATCCGAATAAGATCTAGCTGATTTAATGTTAGGAAATAAAAGAGGTTTTAAAACAAAAAAGCGCAGCTCAGGCTGCGCTTTTATTATGACTGGACTCAATTATTGAGCAAAGGCTTATGCCGCAAAGTTGGCTGCTGCAAATTCCCAGTTTGCAAGTGCCCAGAAACCTTTTAGGTAGTCCGGACGAACGTTACGGTAATCAATATAGTAAGCATGCTCCCATAGATCTACTGTGATTAGAGGCGTTTGGCCTTCAGTTAGAGGTGTCGCAGCATTACTTGTGTTAACGATATCTAGCTCGCCTGAAGCCGTTTTTACTAACCAAGTCCAGCTTGAACCAAAGTTGTTAACTGCTTTGTCATTGAAGGCTTCTTGGAACTTCTCGAAAGAGCCCCATTTTGCATTGATTGCGTCAGCCAAAGCGCCAGTAGGTTGTCCACTGCCGTTTGGTGTTAGGCTGTTCCAGAAGAAAGTATGGTTCCAGATTTGAGCTGCATTATTGAATACAGGGCCTGCAGGAGCTGACTTCAAAATCTCCTCTAGGCTTTTGCCTTCATACTCAGTACCCGGTACTAGACCGTTCAACTTAACAACGTAAGTATTGTGGTGCTTGCCGTGGTGGTATTCCAATGTCTCAACAGACATGTGTGGCTCTAACGCATCTTTTGCGTATGGAAGAGCGGGCAATTCAAAAGACATTACGATTCTCCTTGCTTTTAATTAACTAAATTGCTTGTTATCAAGCAGTTAATGGTGCATATATAGTAGCACCTATGAAACTAAGATAATATTATTTAGAATTGTTCTGTAAGGTTTTTCCATAATTTTTGTTAATAACCAATATATTAGAATTCCATGCGAAGAGATGATGATGTAGAGATCCCGAGTATGACTCTGGATCAAGATGAAGTGACTGAAAGAAGAGCAATGGACGCGACTAAAGCACGGCCTGCACCTTCTCCTGCAAAACCTGCTCACGCACCGACTGTCGTACATAAGAAGCAAAGTTTGCTAGGCGTGTACCTTTTGCTGCTGATCGTATTACTGGTGTCTGCTGGCGCTGGTTACTGGTTATGGCAACAAAATCAACAATTACGTGATGAACTGTATGGTGCTAAGAGCGAAATTGAGAACTTAGATCATCAGCTCATAGCTGCTGATGTATCGGCTAATGAACAAGGTCAAACGGTTGAGCAAACACTCAAAACCCATGATAGCGAAATTCGTAAATTATGGGGGGTGGCTTATGATCGTAATCGCAAGAGCATCGCACAAAATTCGGAAAACGTGGAAGCGTTAAAGCAAGAAATTGCTTCACTTAAAGCTGATATTTCCACCCAAACTAAGCGTATTGCTCATCAGGATGAAGCCTTCAATGAGCTTGAAGCCGCCTATAATAAATTGCTGGCCAGCGTCGCTCAATTAGATAAGGACTCAAAAACTACGTCAGATCAGCTTAAAGCCCAACAAGTTAATCTGCAAGGCCAAGCGGCACAAATTGCTTCAGCTGAGCGAAGTCTTTCAACTCAAGCGAGTAAGGATCAGGCTCTAACCACAAGCCTTGATCAACTGTCACAAAATGTTTCCAATTTACAGCAACAATTGAAACAAGTGGAAAATAAAGCGTCTAGTGTTAGTAATGCTGAAATTATTAATATGCAGCAAACACTCAAACAACAGCAGGAAGCCATTCAGTCCAGCGATGCTTTTCGATCTCAGGTTAATACTGAGATTATCCGTCTGCGTAAGCAAATTAATCAGCTGATGTTAGAGCAGCAGTTGAACGCGCAATAAAAAACCAAGTATTTGTTGTTGCAAAAGGCCGATGTTGTTATGCATCGGCCTTTTTACTTGTTCCTTTATATAAGCCATTTCTATATAGCTTTTTTAATATGCATATTCTACTAAAGTCTAGAAGGAATGATTTTTATAACCTAAAGGCATGTTATAGTGGCGAAATTGTAAAAGCCTTAAATTTTGAGTAGGACGTTATGACAGAGGCAAGACTAACCCACCTAAAACAGCTGGAAGCGGAAAGTATCCATATTATTCGTGAAGTCGCGGCTGAATTTGATAACCCGGTAATGCTGTACTCTATTGGTAAAGATTCAGCTGTGATGCTGCATCTTGCAATGAAAGCCTTCTATCCGGGCAAACCACCTTTTCCTTTGATGCATGTTGATACCGGCTGGAAATTCAAAGAGATGATTAAATTCCGTGATGAAATGGTTGCCAAGTTGGGACTTGAGTTAATCGTACATCAAAACCAGGAAGGCTTGGAGCAGGGTATTGGGCCTTTCACACACGGTAGTGCCAAACATACTGATGTGATGAAGACTCAGGCATTGAAACAGGCTCTAGATAAGTACGGTTTTGATGCCGCATTCGGCGGAGCTCGTCGTGATGAAGAAAAATCCCGTGCCAAAGAGCGGGTTTATTCGTTCCGTGATAACAAACATCGCTGGGATCCAAAAAACCAACGTCCAGAGTTGTGGAACATCTATAACGGTAAGGTAAACAAGGGGGAAAGTATCCGAGTTTTCCCACTGTCAAACTGGACTGAGCTGGATATTTGGCAATACATCTACTTAGAAAGTATTCCAATTGTACCTTTGTATTTCTCTGAGAAACGTCCTGTAGTTGAACGAGATGGCACTTTGATCATGGTCGACGATGACCGTATGCCCCTCAATGGTGAACAGCCTGAAATGAAATCGGTTCGTTTCAGAACCCTAGGTTGTTATCCGCTGACAGGTGCGGTGGAATCACAAGCCAATACCTTGCCTGAAATCATTCAGGAAATGTTGTTGACCAAGAGCTCTGAGCGTCAAGGGCGTATGATTGACCACGATTCAGCAGGATCGATGGAAGAGAAGAAGAAACAAGGTTATTTCTAAGTTTGGAGTAAATAGAGCATGTCTCATCAGTCAGAATTGATCAGCCAAGACATACTTGGTTATCTGAAACAGCACGAAGAAAAAGACCTGTTGCGTCTTCTTACCTGCGGTAACGTGGATGATGGTAAAAGTACTTTAATTGGCCGTTTATTACACGATTCAAAACTTATTTATGAAGATCATCTTGATGCCGTAAAACGCGACAGTAAAAAGTCAGGTACGCAAGGTGAAGAGGTGGATTTGGCTTTGCTTGTGGATGGCTTGCAAGCCGAACGAGAACAAGGTATCACCATAGATGTTGCTTATCGCTACTTTTCTACTGAAAAGCGTAAGTTCATCATTGCCGACACGCCTGGGCACGAACAATATACACGTAATATGGCGACAGGTGCCTCTACTTGTGATCTGGCGATTATCTTGATCGATGCACGTTATGGTGTACAGACACAAACCCGTCGTCACAGCTACATTGCTTCTTTATTAGGTATTAAGCATGTGGTTGTTGCTGTAAACAAAATGGATTTGGTGGATTTTTCGGAGCAAACTTTTAATGACATTCAAGCGGATTATTTGAAATTTGTGGATCAGCTTGGTGACAGAAAGCCTGCCGACATTCAATTTGTACCTATGTCGGCGTTGCGCGGTGATAATGTGGTGAACTTATCGGACAGCACACCTTGGTACCAAGGCGATACCTTGATGGCCATTTTGGAGTCTGTAAAAATTGATCGTGATGTAAAACAAGATGCTTTCCGTTTGCCTGTTCAATATGTCAACCGTCCTAACTTAGACTTCCGCGGTTTCGCGGGTACCATTGCTGCGGGTCAAGTGAAACCTGGCGATCAAGTAGTGGCGCTACCATCAGGTAAGACCTCTAACGTAGCTAAGATAGTTACTTTTGACGGTGAATTGAATGTCGCTAAGGCAGGTCAGGCGGTTACTATTACCTTAACGGATGAGATCGATATTAGCCGTGGCGATATGTTGTCTCATGTCGAACAAGAGCCTCTCATTTCCTCAGCGTTACGTGCATCTATTGTATGGATGGCGGAACAAGCTTTGGTGCCGGGTAAGCTATACGACTTTAAGCTGGGTACTCAAACTGTGCCTGGTAAGGTACATCACTTTAATCACAGGGTGGATGTAAATACCCTTGAGAAAAGTGAGATTAGTGAACTTGAATTGAATGGCATTGGTGATGCTGTTTTACAATTTGATGCGCCAGTCGCTTTTGATGAGTATCAAAATAGCCGTTTAACCGGTGCCTTAATTATTATTGATCGTTTGACCAATGTGACCGTTGGTGCGGGTATGGTGGAAGAGGCTGTGCTTGAGCTGGATCAAGAGTCGGTTGTTACTGCTGAAGATCGTGCTGCACGTCTTGGTCAAAAGCCTGCCGTGATCGCTTTAAGTTGGGATGTGCTTGAAAAATCTGATGCGTTAGAGCGCTTGTTATTGCGTCAAGGCATTACATCTTTAGTGAATGTCAATGCAACGGCTGAAGAAGCGGCTTTGCTTCGTGAAACGGGTGTGGTTATTTTGGTTTCAGACGAAAGTGTTGCGGACTATAGTATTTCAACCAGCAATATAGACGATGCGGTAGAGCAAATTATCGCCAGCATTCGTTTATAAAAGCTGAGTAAGAATGGTAAAGGCCAGAATTGGAGCTTTCTCCAATCCTGGCCTTTTTGTTTTTGAGTCTATATTTATTTGGATTTAAGCCAATTCAGCGTCTTGTCGTTTTACTTCTTTATGTTGGTCTTCATTGCTACCATATTTCCAATAACTGGAAATATAAAGCTCTTGCTTTGCGATGCCTTTTTCATGTTTAAAATAATCACGTAACAAACGCATACTACTGAATTCACATGCTGTCCAAACAGCGGGTAATCCTGACAACCAAGCCAAGTTTTTAACTTGGTCGAGTAGAAATGTTTCATTCTTGCCCGGTTGTGGGTTAACGGCCCAATGCAGGTTAATACCTTCTGGGTGGGTAAGGGGTTGAATGTCTTCTTCAGAAACCACTTCGATCACAGCGTGACCTCTGGCATTGTCGGGTAATTGCGCTAGATTAACACTGATAGCGGGTAGGGCTGTCATATCCCCCACTAATAAAAACCAATCTCCTGATTCGGCAATCATTTTCTTAGGGCCGGGACCGCCAATCATTATTTCATCACCAGCTTCGCAGTTACGAGCCCAGCTTGATGCGGGACCACCGTCTTCATGTAACATAAAATCAATGTCGAATTCATCAGTACGTTGCTGGCGTATGGTATAGGTTCGAATGATAGGCTTTGAGTCTGTGATAAAAATCAGTTTTACATATCCGCTTTCTTGATCGGCCGGAAGGGTATCCATATTGCTGCCGCCTAAAGTCACACGTAACATGTTTGGGGTGACTAATTGTTTACGAATAACGGTGAAGTTACGAGGTTGCATTCTACTCATGATAACGCCCCTTCTGATTGTGTGGGTGAGGTTAAATTCTGTTTCATTCGATTGGCTAGGGCAATAAATTGCTCCAGCTCAGATTCAGCGATGTTTTGACACATGCGCTGACGATTTTGTTGGTCGATTTGCTGAATCTTAGCGTAAATGGCATAGCCTTTATCCGTCAGGTTAAGTGACTGACAGCGGCGATTAGTAGGGTGTTTATCTTTACTAATGTAATCTTGTTGCAGCAAGTCTTTTAGTAATCTGGCAATTTGAGATTTATCAAGATGGAGCTTTTGAGCAATGTCTCGTGCGCTGCAATTTGGAATCTTGCTAATGCATTTTATGGCTCTGATGTGTGTAATGGCTAATTCTATGCCAGAATTTGTGGTTGCAGTTTTTAATGCCGTTCGATAGCTGCTAACCAAACCGTGTAAAGCTTCGCTAATGGATGCATTCATAAATAATAATCTCTATTAATTGAGAATGATTGCTAATGTATTTAATTGGGTTGATATTGTCAACTCAGTGGTTTGCAAAGAATTGAAATACCATATTTTTTACAATATTCAAGTATTCCCTGCATCAGGATTTAAGTGTGAATGATAGATAAATCTTTTGTTTTTAATGAGGTTTTGGCAGCGCTTGAGCTGCGTTTTGTGACCGCCAAAAAGGCCGCTCAACAAGCGAAAGAAGCGGCGACTAATGAAGAAAGTGTGGCTGAAACCAAATACGATACTTTTGGTCTTGAGGCCTCTTATTTGGCGCATGGTCAATCAGAACGCGTTTATCAGTGCGAGCAAGATTGGCTTAATTTTAAGCGTATCATGACAACAAATATGCTATTAGATCCTCAAGATGATGTGATTAGTTTATGGAGCACGGTACATCTTCAAGCATCTGAAAATGGTGCAGGTGAAAAATATTTTTTATTAAGCAATATTGCTGGTGGATTAAATCTCCCCCTGATTGATAAGGGTAAAGAGCTGGGGCTTCTTGTTTTGATTTCGCCTAGTGCTCCAATAGGGCAAATGCTTATGAATAAGAGTAAAGGTGAGACAGTCTTTATTCCGAAAGCAGGGCAACAGATTGAATTTGAAATTGTTGGCATCAATTAAGGGTTTCAACAACACAAATTTTACTCTGCCTATAGAGAGTCGGACGCGCTTCGCATATAATGCTTGGCCTTTAAATTATTCAGATACTCTGACATTGAAAGAATAGCGCCTTAATGCTGTTTGTTTGATCAGAAAACATACTAAGAACACTAGCTTCTCGTACTGAGACGGTAATAGGAAAGAAATTATGCGCAGCCATTATTGCGGCGAATTAAATGCTTCTAACATTTCACAAGAAATTACTTTATGCGGTTGGGTTCATCGTCGTCGAGATCACGGTGGTGTTATCTTTTTAGATGTACGTGATCGTGAAGGAATTACACAGGTTGTTTTTGATCCAGACCGTGCCGATAGTTTTGCTTTGGCTGACAGTGTGCGTAATGAGTACGTTATTCAATTGACTGGTTTGGTTCGTGCTCGTCCAGAAGGCACCATCAACCCCAATATGCGCACGGGTGAAATTGAAGTATTAGGCACCAGTTTAGAAATCTTGAACGCTGCGCAAACGCCACCTTTCCAGTTAGATGAACATCAGGCAGTAGGCGAAGACATTCGTCTTAAGAATCGTTTTATTGATTTACGCCGTCCTGAGATTCAACAAAAAATGCGTTTTCGCTCTAAAGTGACCTCTGTTTTGCGTCGTTATCTTGATGACAATGGCTTTCTAGACATTGAAACGCCTATTTTAACACGTGCTACTCCTGAAGGTGCTCGTGATTACTTGGTGCCAAGTCGTACTCACCAAGGTAGCTTTTTTGCTTTGCCACAATCGCCTCAGTTGTTTAAGCAATTGTTGATGGTGTCAGGTTTTGATCGTTACTATCAAATCGCAAAATGTTTCCGTGATGAAGATTTGCGTGCGGATCGTCAACCTGAATTCACACAAGTGGACATTGAAACTTCTTTCATGTCCGAAGAACAAATCATGAGCATGACAGAGCAAATGATTGTGAACTTGTTCAAAGAGTTAATGGACATTGATCTTGGCTCTTTCCCACGCATGCCTTATTCAGAAGCCATGGAAAGCTATGGTAGCGACAAACCAGATTTGCGTATTCCATTAACTCTTGTGACAGTGTCTGATTTGATGACAGATGTTGACTTTAAAGTCTTCTCTGGTCCTGCAACAGACCCGAAAGGCCGTGTTGCAGCGTTGAAAGTACCAGGTGGCAACAGTCTAACGCGTAAACAAATCGACGATTACACCAAGTTTGTTGGTATTTACGGTGCGAAAGGTCTGGCCTACATTAAGGTGAACGATAAATCTAACTTAGAAGAAGGTTTGCAATCTCCGATTGTCAAGTTCTTGCCAGTAGAGGTGCGTGCTGCATTGCTTGAGCGTTTAGAAGCACAAGATGGTGATTTGATTTTCTTCGGTGCTGACTCTGCGAAAATTGTCAATGAAGCTCTAGGAGCATTACGTTGCAAGTTGGGTGAAGACATGGATCTTTACACTTGCCAGTGGGCACCTCTTTGGGTAGTAGACTTCCCAATGTTTGAAGAAACAAGTGATGGTGGCATAACAGCGATTCACCATCCGTTCACCGCACCTTCTTGCTCACCAGAAGAATTGAAAGCGAATCCGCTAACGGCTTTGTCACAAGCTTACGACATGGTGCTTAACGGCACTGAGCTCGGTGGTGGTTCCATTCGTATTCACCAAGCGTCCATGCAAGAGGCTGTGTTTGAATTGTTAAACATCAGTGAAGAAGAGCAAGAAGAGAAATTTGGTTTCTTATTAGACGCATTGAAGTTTGGTGCGCCACCACATGGTGGTTTAGCGTTCGGTCTGGACCGTTTGGTTATGTTGATGACTGGATCAAATTCCATCCGTGATGTGATTGCTTTCCCGAAAACTCAGAGCGCGACTTGTTTGTTGACTCAAGCGCCGGGTGAGGTGAGTGAAAAGCAGCTTAAAGAATTGAGTATTCGCGTTCGTAAGCCTATTGCAGAATAAGATTTGCAAGGCAAGTGACAGATTTGACCTGCTTGTCGTGATGGAAACGAAAGAATAGCGTAAAAGGCCGCAAAAATGCGGCCTTTTTTGTATTTACAGATTGCATCTCTACGAAAGCCCTGTTGAAATATACAGTGATGTTACAGAACATGAGAAAACAATGATTCAAACTCGAATTATGGCCATTGACCCGGGGTCACGTGTAACTGGGTTTGGCATTATCGATATCATTAACGGTAAGCCCCATTATGTGAATAGCGGTTGTATTCGCTTGCCCGATGAAGACTTATCAGTCAGGTTGAAGCACATTTTTAATGGTGTTGAATCCTTGTTAAAAGAATACCAACCTGCTGAATTCGCCATTGAAGAAGTCTTTATGGCAAAGAATGCCAACTCGGCATTGAAACTGGGGCAAGCCAGAGGCGCAGCCATTGTTGCTGCTTCTTTACAGGAATTGGCGGTTAATGAATACGCAGCTCGTCGAGTAAAACAGTCGGTTGTGGGCAATGGTAATGCCGATAAATCCCAGGTTCAAAGCATGGTGCAATTGTTATTAGGTTTGACGGAAAAACCACAGGCCGATGCGGCAGATGCCCTTGCGATAGCGCTTTGTCATGCCAATACCCGCACTTCTGGTGGCTTAGAATACGGTACAGGTAAACGTGCTGGTAGAACGGCCAAGCGCTGGTCAGAACTAGATATAAGGAAAATGATGTGATAGGTCGAATTGTCGGAACCTTGGTGGAAAAAGCCCCGCCAGAGCTGTTAGTGGATGTGCAAGGAGTGGGTTACGAGATCAGTGCCTCAATGACCACTATTTACGATTTACCTCAAACTGGCGAACAAGTCATTCTATTTACCCACCTGATTGTCAAAGAAGATTCTCATGCCTTATTCGGCTTTTCTGATAAGAGTGAACGCGCTCTGTTTCGTATTTTAATTAAAGTAAATGGCATAGGGCCGAAAATGGCGCTGGCCATTCTTTCTAGTATGTCGTCAGAAGAGTTGATTGCTAATGTTCAGGATTCTGATGTGACGGCATTAACTCGTATTCCTGGTGTAGGAAAGAAAACGGCGGAACGACTGATTGTTGAATTACGAGATAAATTGGGACAAGCGGCGAAAAACGATTTGTTTGCCGCGCCAACTGTACTTCGTCAAGTTCAGGCTGATCCTCGTCAAGAAGCAGAGGCTGCTTTGATTGCGTTGGGTTACAAACCTCAAGAAGCTGCTAAAGCCATTGCCGCTGTGCCAGTGGATGGTGCTGACAGTGAAACGGTAATTAAGGCGGCCCTTCAAGGCATGTTGAGGAAATAGCATGATAGAACAAGACCGCATCATCTCGGCAGAGTTAAAAGGCAATGATAGGCAAGTAGACCGAGCCATTCGACCGCAAGCCTTGGCCGAATACATAGGTCAGCCTGTGGTTCGTGAGCAAATGGAAATTTTCATCCAAGCGGCTCGTCAGCGGGGAGAACCCCTTGATCATACTCTTGTGTTTGGCCCTCCAGGATTAGGTAAAACAACGTTAGCGCATATTATCGGTAACGAGATGGGGGCTGATGTGAAAACCACATCAGGCCCCGTGCTAGAGCGTGCAGGGGATTTGGCTGCATTACTAACCAATTTGAATGAAGGCGATATTTTGTTCATCGATGAAATACATCGCCTTAGTCCCGCCATCGAAGAAGTGCTTTATCCAGCAATGGAAGACTACCAATTGGACATTATGATAGGTGAAGGGCCAGCGGCTCGTTCAATAAAAATTGAACTACCACCCTTTACGCTTGTCGGAGCTACAACGCGAGCGGGTTTGTTAACTTCTCCTTTGCGTGATCGTTTTGGGATTGTGCAGCGTCTGGAGTTTTATGATGTTGAATCTCTTACCACGATAGTAACCCGATCGGCAGGCAAAATGGGGATAGATCTGGATGAGTCAGGCAGCTTTGAAGTGGCACGCCGTTCTCGTGGAACGCCGCGTATAGCCAATCGATTATTGCGACGTGTAAGAGACGTTGCGCAAGTCGAGGGTGCTGAGTTAGTTGGACAAAAAGTTGCCCAACGGGCATTAGATATGTTAAGTGTAGACAGTCAGGGATTCGATCATTTAGATAGACGTATGTTATTGACTATGATAGAAAAGTTTGACGGTAGGCCAGTAGGCTTGGACAGTGTTTCTGCCGCTCTTGGGGAAGATAAGGATACGATTGAGGATGTGATAGAGCCGTTTTTAATTCAACAAGGCTTTGTGATTCGAACACCTCGTGGTCGTCAGGTGACCAAACGAGCTTATGAACATTTTAATTATCAGTTACCAACCGATTTGAAATAGAGGTCAATAATGTCAATTTGGGGACTTATCGCCAGCGCTAGTTTAGTTGTACAGCTTGTAATGTTGACACTATTGGCGGCATCTTTATTTTCTTGGATTGTGATTTTTCAACGCATCCGAGTGATTAAACAAGCGAAAAAAATTCGCTCAGAATTTGAAGATCAGTTTTGGTCGGGCATGGATCTTAGTCAGTTGTATCGTAAATTGACACAGGATGGACGTATGGTGGAAGGAATGGAAACCATTTTCACCGCAGGTATAAAGGAGTTTACTCGCTTGAGACAAAATCCAAATATGGACCCTGATGCCATAATGGATGGTGTTCAGCGTGCCATGCGCGTTGCTTTGTACCGTGAAGAAGAAAAATTAGATCAACATTTGCCTTTCTTAGCAACGGTGGGGTCAACCAGTCCTTACATCGGCTTGTTTGGTACCGTTTGGGGGATAATGCATTCTTTTATCGGTTTGGCACAGGTTCAGCAGGCAACGCTAGCAACTGTAGCGCCTGGTATTGCGGAAGCTTTGATTGCAACCGCCATAGGCTTAGCCGCTGCGATTCCTGCGGTAGTGGCTTACAACCGTTTTTCGACAGCTTCTGATTCCTTAAGTGCGAGTTATGATAATTTTGCCGAGGAATTCGCTAGTATATTACATCGAAAAGTGCACGTTCGTGAGGGAGGCGCAGCATAGTGGCTCGCTCTAGACAAAAGAATAAGCGCCGTCCAATGTCAGAGATCAATGTCGTTCCTTACATTGATGTCATGTTGGTACTTTTGGTGATTTTTATGATTACCGCTCCTATGCTGACCCAAGGTGTGGATGTTGAGCTGCCCAATGCTAATGCTGCTCCCATTAAAAACAGTGAGAATGATGTATTGATTGCATCCGTTGATGCAAAAGGCCTGTTTTATTTAGATGTGGGCGGAGAGCAAGAAACCATTAGTTTGTCTAATTTGCAAACTAAAGTACGTAAGATACTCAATCAAAACCCGAATATGTCGGTTTTGGTACGGGGCGACAAAAGTGTTTCATATGGTGATGTTGTTGGTCTAATGGTAGCGCTTCAAGGGGCAGGTGCTCCAAACGTAGGTTTGGTGACTGAGCCGGAAAATTGATATGAAGTGGTTACGCAGTGACAGTTACAGTCTTCCTATAGTATTGGCTTTAGTACTTCATACTGGCGTTGTTTTGGCGGCTTTTTTCGCAGTTGGTTTTGGTACTAGTGAGCGTAAAGAGCCTAAGCAACCTGTCATTGTAAACGCTAAAATTATTGATGTTTCAGACACCATTATTGGTCGGCGAGAAGCAGAACAAAGGGCGGCAGAAAAGCGTGCTGCAGCCTTGGCAGAAAAAAAACGCAAAGAAGCAGCAGAGCAAGCAAGACAAAGAGAAGTGGCTCGTAAAGCTTTGGAAGAAAAGCAAAAGCAAGTTGCGCAAGCTAAGCGTTTAAAAGAACAAGCCGCAGCAAAGCAACGTCAAGAAGCGGAAAGGAAAGCTTTGGAGCAGAAGCGTATTGCCCAAGAAGCTGAGAAAAAACGTCTTGAAGAACAAAAACGCATAGCGGAACAAAAGCGACAGGAAGAAGTTAAACGAGTAGAAGAACAAAAACGTCGTGAAGAGGCTTTAGTTCGTCAAGCTGAGGCCGATAGGTTGGCAGAACAAGAGCGCAAGCGCCAAGAAGAAGCGGCTCGCATTGCAGCGCAGAAGAAAGCAGAGCAAGAGGCTGCACGTCAAGCCGCTGCTGAAGAGGAAGCTAAACGTCGTGCAGCAGATGAAGCTCAGATGGTTCAGTCAATGAGTGATTTAATTAATGCTCGTGTTACCGCTGCTTGGATTAGACCTCCAAGTGCACGTAATGGAATGAAAACGGAATTACGCATTTTTTTCTTACCTAACGGGGAAGTTATGAGTGCTCAGGTAATGCGAAGCAGTGGTGATGCCATATTTGACCGAAATGCTTTAAATGCTGTTTATCGAGTGCAACGCATAGAAGAGTTGTCTGATGTGGATTCGTATATTTTTGAGCGTAACTTTAGACAAGTAGATTTAATATTTAACCCGCAAGACTTGAGAAACTAATATGTTTAATAAAAGCTTAGCTGCTATCTTTTTATTTTGTGTCATGCTAAATACAGCAAAAGCCCAGTTAGTGATCGAAATTACCAGTGGGGCAGATCAATTGCTGCCTATCGCGATTGTACCTTTTGGATATGATGGTGTAGATGCGTTACCAGAAGATATCGCACAAATAATTCAAGATGATTTATCCAGAAGTGGATTGTTTCAAGCTATTCCTCGCAGTAATATGTTAAGTATGCCAAGCAAAGAAGAAGATGTTTTCTATCGGGACTGGCGTTTGCTAAAGAGTGATTACGTTGTTATTGGTTCAGTGAGAAAACTGCCAAATAATAATTATAGAATTGGCTTTGAATTATTGAATGTATTAAGTCAAGAACCCGTTGAGAAACATGCTTCCATCGATGTTGGCGTTAATAACTTCCGTGATGCAGCACATTATATTAGTGATAAAATTTACGAATTATTAACAGGTTCTCGTGGTGCATTTAGTACTAGAATTTTATATGTTACAGCGGACGGTGATCGCAGTGCACCAACTTATCGATTACAGGTTGCTGATGCGGATGGACATAGACCCCAGATTGTTGTGGAATCAAAAGAGCCTATTTTATCGCCATCGTGGAGTGGTGACGGCAAGAAAATTGCTTATGTTATGTTTCGCAATAGACGCCCTAATATTTTTATACAAGAATTAGCTTCTGGGACACGTCAGCAAATCGCACAATTTAGAGGCTTAAACGGTGCGCCAGCTTGGTCACCAGATGGAAAGAAACTGGCTATTGTGTTATCTAAGGATAATAATCCAGAAATTTATACGCTCGATATTGAAACACAAAAACTCGAACGTATGACAAACCATTATGCAATCGATACAGAACCGAGTTGGGAGCCTGATGGTAAAGGAATAGTTTTCACATCAGATCGAGGGGGGAACCCGCAGATTTATCGATTGGATGTAGATAGTAAGCGTGTGGAAAGGGTAACATTCGAAGGTGACTTGAATACACGAGCAAGAATGACACCGGATGGACGTTATCTTGTTACTGTTCAGAAAAATGATGGCAATTATCATATTGCGTTACAGGATATGAAGACTGGCCGAGTGCAAATTCTGACAGAGACTTACTTAGACGAATCACCAAGTATTGCACCAAATGGCAGTATGGTGATATATGCCACAACCTATCAAGGAAAGGGTATCTTAGCCGTAGTATCCGTTGATGGACTTGTTAAATATAGGTTACCATCAGCAGACGGTGATGTACGAGAGCCATCTTGGTCCCCGTATTTCAAATAAAGACATTGAGGAGTGAATAATGAGTGTAAACAAACTAGGTAAGTTTGCTGTAATTGGGTTGTCTGCTGCGTGGCTAGCAGGCTGTAGTACAACAGCAACAGATACTGATTCTTCTACTGTAGCTGAAGACGGAACGACAACTGAGCAAGTTGATGATTCCGCTACTGGCTCTTCAGACCAATCTTTTGGTGCTGATGAAGACGGCGCTGTAACAAGTGTTATCGTTGAAGAGTCCGCTGAAGATACAATGGTTGATCCGCTTGCTGGTGTTGACACTGTATTCTACTTCGACTTTGATAAATCAATTGTCCGTCCAGAAGCTCGTGAAGCCTTGGCGAAACACGCTGAGTTTCTAGTGGCAAATCCTGATGCAAGCGTTGTTCTTGAAGGTCATGCTGATGAGCGTGGTACGCGCGAGTACAACATGGCACTGGGTGAGCGTCGTGCTAAAGCGGTTAGCCGTTACCTAACTATCCAAGGCGTTGCTGCTTCTCAAATCGAAACGGTAAGTTTTGGTGAAGAAGTGCCAGTTGCTTTTGGTCATGATGCTGAGGCTTGGCAATTAAACCGTCGTGTTGAAGTTCGTTACGAATAATGAACGGCAAAGACATAAAGATTCGCTCTTTAGCAGTGGTGCTGTCTTTGGCAGCGCCACTGGCTTTGTCTGAATCTAGCCAATCTGCCGGAGGTTTATCTCCAAGTGCCGCAGCGGACTTGTTATTTCAGTTAGAGACTCTTCAACAAGAAGTTCAGACCCTTCGAGGTATGCTTGAGCAACAAGGTCATGAACTTAAGTTAATGAAACAAAGTCAACGAGATCGCTATATTGATCTTGATAAGCGTATTTCATTGCTCATGTCTGCTTCAGTAAATAAACAAGCTGCTCCTACTATTACTCCCTCTATGCCTTCTGCTGTGATACCGGTTACGCAGACAGAAAGTGTGCCGTCTGATGTTGTGCCTGCAGGATCACAACCTCAATCAACACCAGTCGCAACACCAACCGCTAACTTGCCAAGTACGCCATTAGCACCTGTGCCTTTGTCTGCTCCTTCTGAACAGGCTAAAGAAGCATACGCAAATGCTTACAACCTTATTCGCGAACGTGAATTTGCGCAAGCGGACGTGGCTTTGACTCAGTTTGTTATGGACTATCCTAGCAATACATTAACGGGCAATGGCTATTATTGGTTAGGCGAGGTGAAGCTAGTACAGGGTAAGGCTCAAGAAGCCTTGACCGCTTTTACCACAGTTATTCAAAAATTTCCTGGGCATGGTAAAGAAAAAGATGCTTTGTATAAACTGGGAACTGTAAATGACCAATTGGGTAACAGTGAGCAAGCAAAAGCTTATCTACAAGACGTTATTAAGCGCTTTCCAAACAGTAAAACGGCTAAGTTAGCCGCCGGTTATTTAGGTAAAATTAAATAACTTGCATTTCCCAACGGGCCCTGTATCATACGCAACCCGTTGGGTCGTTAGCTCAGTTGGTAGAGCAGTTGACTTTTAATCAATTGGTCACTGGTTCGAATCCAGTACGACCCACCAATATTATCTTTTACAATGGCTAACTTTATTCTATTTTGTCATATTAGGACCAAATGGATTTTCCATTCGATCTACTAGCCATACTTTTTCCTCGCCCAGTTTTAGTAGGGGTAATATTATGTTTGATACTTCCACCAAAGCCGCTCTTAGAAGTACAGTGCAAAAATATTTAGCCGATGCTGAAAAGCAGCTTGAGGTTCCTGCTGTAGATAATGAGTCGCTTCGCCAAGAGATCAAACAACTCCTTAAAGAGAAGCAAGCGGTTTTAGTGGCGCATTATTATACGGATGATGCCATTCAAGAATTAGCCGAAGAAACTGGCGGTATTATTGCGGATTCATTGGAAATGGCTCGTTTCGGAGCCAATCATTCAGCACAGACCTTGGTGGTTGCTGGTGTAAAGTTTATGGGCGAGACCGCTAAGATTCTCAGCCCTGAAAAGACCATTTTAATGCCTACTTTGGAAGCTACCTGTTCTTTGGATATTGGCTGCCCAATTGATGAATTTTCTTCTTTTTGTGATCAGCACCCAGATCGTACTGTGGTGGTATATGCCAATACATCTGCTGCGGTAAAGGCTCGAGCAGATTGGGTTGTTACTTCTAGTATTGCACTTGATGTCGTCAATCACTTGGTTGATCAGGGAGAGAAAATTATTTGGGCTCCCGATCAGCATCTGGGAGGCTACATTCAGCGTGAAACCGGCGCGGATATGATTCTTTGGGACGGTGCTTGTATTGTTCATGAAGAGTTTAAAGCGAAAGGTATTTTAGATCTTAAAAGCATTTATCCAGACGCAGCTGTATTAGTGCATCCAGAGTCACCAGAAGCCGTTGTTGAAGTTGCAGATGTCGTTGGCTCTACATCACAATTGCTGAATGCTTCAAAGAGTATGAATAATAGTACCTTCATTGTTGCCACAGACCGAGGTATCTTTTACAAGATGAAGCAGGCTTCGCCTGAAAAGCGTTTTGTGGAAGCACCTACTGCAGGTTCTGGCGCAAATTGTCGTAGTTGTGCCCATTGCCCTTGGATGGCTTTAAATAGCCTTGAGCTGCTTAGGGATTCATTAAGAAACATGTCTGGTGAAATACATGTTTCAACTGAATTACGCGATCAAGCTTTGATTCCATTGCAACGTATGTTGGACTTTAATAAGCCCGCTTAAGTTATTTGTTTAAGGTCGCCAGATATTTCATTTCTAAGTCAGAGTACGCCAGTTGCAATCTGTCGTATTCTAAGCTCTTTTTATTAAAACTAACCCTTAATTCTTGGTAATCATTTTCCGATATATGGGTATTCAATTGCTCTTTGAGCTGAGCTGTCGCTTGGACTAATTTCCGATTTCTCTCTTTTTCTTGCTTTAAAGGAATAGATTGGGAACCAAAATCTGGATTTTGCAAAATGATTGCATCTACCTGTTGTTTTAATTCATTATTTTTTTCTTCCGCCATTTCCAACTCTTGAGCCAGCAAGGTAACGCAAGTTTCTGATTCTTGTAACAGTCTTTCAAGTGCTTGAGTGTCTTTTTCCTGTTGCATTAGATTTTCAGAATTGTTATCGGCGGCCATGGCGTCACTCAAATCATCTATTAATGAACCAAGCGTTTCTTTTTTACTGCCAGCAAGGCTTTGTAAATTGCCAACTGCGGTTTGATTTTTATTTGATAATTGTTGTTCCATTTCAGCTAAACGTTGATCTTTATCGGAGATGTTTTGTCGTAAAGCTTCGATAGAAAGGTCGGAGTTTTGTAATTCATTTTCAAGTTGCAATACTAAGCTGTTCGATTCTTCAGACATTCGTTCTAATTTTGCCACGGCTACTTTTTGAGATTCGAGGGTTTTATCTGAGGCCTGGTGTTGTTTGGCGTATTCTAACTCACTACGCAGTTGTTCTATGACGAGTTTTTGTCTGTCCGCTAAACTATTTAACGACATGATTTGTTTGTAAGAAGAGGTGCGATTTGGCTCTTTTTGACGTTCATTTTGATTCAGCTTAGTGGATATGTTGGATGTGTGCTCAACAGCATCATCTTGCAATTCTTCTAACCTTTCAATGCGTTTTTTTAGGGCGTCAGCTTCTTTCTGAAGACGTTGTTGTTCGTTTCTTTTAACGTTCAGTTTTTGTAATTTAGCGGCGGCATTGTCAATACTCTTACGTAAATCCTCGTTCAGTTTATGTTGATTCTTAGATAATGTTTCTTTTGTAATAAGGGATTCAGAGGTCTGATAGAACTCTTCTTCCATTTGCTTAAGATTTTTATGCAGCTCTTCAGGGTCTGAAGTTTGTAGCTTGGGCGTGGTAAGTGCATATAATAAGCTAGATAAAAAACGGGCGAGAATAGGTTTAGGTTTATTGCTGACTTGATTCAGTACAATGGCTCTTTCAGCTTGCAAGACGGTGCCCCATATTTTTAAGGTGGTTATTTGATTTGGCTCCATAGCGTCAGGATTGATTGATGCAGCGGCATGGCTAATTTGTTTATCGAGAAATTGCGCAAAAGCCTTATAGGATAAATCTTCTGATGGCGTATCCTTCGAGTTTGTATCATTGGTTTCTGTGATCTTACTATCTAAGGTTTGTTCTTCAGAATCGGCTTGAGCGATTTTATTTTTTACTGATTTGTTAAGCCATATGAACACCAGATTTGCTACAAGCAAAACTGTGGTGATTTCAAGTATTGTCCAAATTAACCACTTTGACATAAGCACTCCCAACGCAATTTTATCTGATATCCATTATCATTAACGTTTGATACTTGATAAACTAATATGATTCTTATGAGCATAGTTTAAAGGAAAGCTGCTTTCTATGAGTAAAGATTTTTTAACCTTCATACGTAATCGTGTATCTCAACCTGCTTTAACCTCGCCAGCACCAAGTGAAAATGAATGGCGAGATATTTTAGACGCGGCCAGCCGTGCTGCTGATCATGGCAACCTGAAACCGTGGCGGTATCGGATTTATGAAGCAGAAGGGCGTAATAAGTTAGGTGAAATATATTGGCAGCATGCACTAGCTGAAGTGCCTGATTTACCAGACAATAAACGTGAATCCTTTATTAATAAAGCGTTTCGAGCTCCCGCTGTATTATTAGTCTATGCCAGCATCCAAGAGCACCCAAAAGTACCTGCTATTGAACAGGTTATGGCGACATCTGCTGCTGCCCAGCAGGTATTGTTGGGTTTAAATGCACTAGGTTATGGAGGCATGTGGCGCAGTGGGCCTGCCTGTTTCACGCAAAAAACAAAAGATTTGCTTCAATTGCAAGGCAATGATCAAATTGTGGGTTTAATTTATGTTGGCACACCAAAAGATGCCGAAAAAGTGGTTCAGGAAACTCATTTAGAAGAACGTCTTAGTTGGGTAAGGGATTAATTTTTAACAACAAATCCTAAAAACAAGTTGCAAAATGACAGCTGCATCACTAATATATGCGCACTTGTTATCCAGTAGGTAACAGACCTGTTTTGGTGAGCTGTCCGAGTGGCCGAAGGAGCACGCCTGGAAAGTGTGTATGTCGAAAGGCATCAAGAGTTCGAATCTCTTGCTCACCGCCATAATCGCTTAAATCGATATAAAAAAACCGCTACTATGAAGTGACCCCCAATAGTTGGACACCAATTATTGGGGGTCTTTTTATGCCTGCAAAATATGTTTTTGTGTTTCATTCATCAAAGAGTTTATGTGCTTGATCAAAAATCACAGGTTTGCCTGCTTGATTGGTAGAGGCGATGGTCATTTTGGCTTCCAGTACAATTTGCTGATCCGCTTGTCGAATAATGGTTTGAAAGAAAGCAAATTTTAATTTAGATACCTTTTCTGCTCGGGTAAGGATCTCAAAGACATCGCCACTTCGTAAAGACCGTTTGTAATCCAATTCGCCTTTTATTAAAACCAAATTAATACCTTGCTCGGTGATTTCAGCAAAGTCTAATCCTTTAGTCTTGATAAAAGTATGACGAGCATGCTCAAGGTAGTTCTGATAAACAGCATTATTCACTATGCCTTGCATATCACATTCATAATCCCTTACTTCAAATAAAAGAGAGTGTTTTTTGTCGTTCGACATTAATTGATCATCCTTCTATACGTGATGTGCGACTCGATTTTTGCCTGATCTTTGAGCATATGTTAAATAATGTTGAGTTCTTTGTACTAAGTCGATAGGGCTTTCATCGCCAAGTAAGGTGGCAACTCCAATGGAGGCTGTTACTTTTCTGAGTAGGCTATTGTCGTTTTTATTACGAATTTTTTGCTGTGCAATATGAAGTCGAGTTGCATCAGCCAAATCAGAGGCTTCTCCCAACTCCATTTCCTTGAGGATGACAGCAAACTTGCCATTTTTAAGTCGTGAGATAAAAGCAAGCTCTGGCAAAAATTGAGTCAGGGCTTTGGCAATATAGAGAATTAAAGAAGCGGTAACTTTCTTACCGTATTCTTGTTGGAAATTTGCCAAATCATCAATCTCGATTAATAGTAGCGTTAAATCATCTTCAGCAAATGGCGCTAATGAAAAAAGAGTTCGCTCAAAGCCTTTTTCATTAGACAGTAAGGTCATTGGATCCAACTCAGTATTTTTCTTAACGTCGGCCAGTTCTTGTCGCAGTCTAACCAACTCATCTTGAGCATGGATTAAGGTTTCCCCAAACTGTTCCACTATTTGATTGGCTTTAAAAGCACGTCGATCCAATAGGGTAGCAATTTGTTCTAGTCTTTTTTGATCAGGACTGTTGTTAAGCGCATTACGGGCATCTTTAAGAGATTGGTTGAAAATAGATAATTCTTTAGTAATCGAAACACTTTCTTCTGACAGGGTTTCAGTCAGGTGATTCAATGAAGCATGCTGTTCATCAGACTGTTTGATGTCCTCGGACATAATGAATTCATTAAAAAGCTCTTTTGAAACAAAGGCCGGAAGACTGCCAAAGCGACGGATGGCGCGATCAACCACTTGATTTAATTTAGGGTTGCTATTCGATGCGTATTGATACCAAATGCCATAGTTGTAGGGTGTTGGTGGTATGTCCAACTTTACCATTAATGGTATTGCTGACCTCATTAACTGGTTGGCTTCTTTTGTACTATGTTGAAACATAGAAACCTCTATTGCGACTCATCACCACTAAAGTGTTCTTTTCTTGGCGGCATTCCATCTATTGAGCTATCGCTCAGCCATATCGATGATGTTGATATTAAAAAAATTGATAGAAATATGAGTTTTTATACTTATCGGATTAAACACCCGAAAATTTAGCTTTATAGCCTTCTTTTTCCAATAAATCCTTTAATTTATTGCGATTATCCCCTTGAATTTCGATATTGCCATCTTTTACCGAACCACCGGTACCGCATTGAGCTTTTAGTTTTTTTGCTAATGTTTTTAACTGTTCCGCTGTTAAGGGAAGCCCTGTTATAAGTGTTACTCCTTTTCCTTTTCGACCTTTAGTTTCCAACTGGATGCGAACATTGCCATCACCAAGTATCGAGTCATTTTGACATTGGCAATTGTCTACAGAAGATTCGCATTCAGGACATAAGCGACCTTGATCTGTAGAAAAAACTAGGTTTCTTTTTTTCATCAGGTAAGCATTAAAATTAGTATAAAAAACGGATACTTAGTATAACACTTATCCTGTTACACTTAAGTGAATAAAAGTAAAATTAAACATTTTTCAGCAAAATTTAGCTAACTCGTCTAAGATCATAGGGTATGCTTTGTAAACCCTATGTTGATCATGAAAAACTTCATTCAAATTCGTCTCGCTAAGCTATCAGATATTGATCAAATTTTACAATTTGAAACGAAAAATCGTGAATGGTTTGCGCAATTTTTCCCTCATTACAGGACAACACCGCCAAGTGAGCAAAGATTGCGCAAAGACTTATGTGGTAAAAATGCCAAATTACACTATCTGGTCACATGTGGAGAAGATAAAATCATTGGCCGTTTTAATGGACAATTTTTGGAATATAAAAACAATTCTATTGAGGTTTCGTATCGGCTTGATAAAGCCTTTATTAATCTTGGCATTGCCAAATATGCTCTTAAGCATTTGTTATTAATTTGGTCTAGTCAGGGCATTCAAGAAATTTACGCCACGGTTGGTGACTACAATAAACCCTCTATAAGAGTACTTTTATCTTGCGGTTTTTTTGTCGACGAATTTTGCCCAAGTTCCGTCAATTTGCATTCTAAGATTGAAGATGGCTGGGTGTTTCGCTGGTCAGATTTGGTTGAGGTTAAGGAAGGAGCCTATAAGTCTTCTGAACATCAGTCTTATCAGAGAAACGGCCTATCAAGGCAAGAGTGAGCAGGAATGTTAATACCTTTCAATCACTCTTAACACAGAGAGTAATCACCACTTTAGTCAATTTGATAGGGCGCTAACCTATTAAACATGTCTTGTATATCCTCTGGAAGAGGAGCATGAATCTGCATTCTTTCTTGATTGATAGGGTGTGTAAACTCAAGCTTAGAGGCATGAAGTGCCAATCGTAAATCCTCTCCCCAAGCTTTTCGTAACGCTTTATTTATATGTCGGCACCCATAGCAAGTATCGCCCACCAGCGGATTAAGAATATGTTTAAAATGACGTCGAATTTGGTGCTTTCTGCCTTGTTTCGGTATGACTTCAAGCCAACTTAAACGCATTTCCTCATAACGACTCACTGCAATAGGTATTTGATAACGATGAAGACGTCGATAACGGGTTTCTGCGCTTTTTTCAGTACCTATAATTTTAAAACGTGAGCGTCCTTTATGTTCATTGAGCTTGGCCAATGGGTAATCAATATGACCTTCTTTATTGCTAAAACCCCGCACCAAACAATGATAGATTTTCTGTGTTTTTGAATCACTAAATTGATCAGATAATTCTCGTGCCACACTAGGGGAAAACGCCATTACCAGTGCTCCAGATGTGGCTCTATCTAAACGATGAACAGGGAAAACCCATTGCCCCGTTTGGTCTCGTAATCTTTGTACGACGGCGTCTTCTTCTCCTTTTGCTAAATGCGTACGATGAACTAAAAGACCTGAAGGTTTATTAACGACAACTAGGTGTTCGTCTTGGTAGAGTATGTCTAAGGTCATTACTGGTGTTTCACAAAATGGCTGATGTGTGCAATAGCAAGTTTAACCAATTCTCGCATAGCGCCTTCACTGGCCCAAGCAATATGTGGTGTTAGTAAAAAATTAGGGTTTTGGTTTAATTGATTTAAAGGAGAAGATGATGGCATAGGTTCGACAACCGACACATCAAACGCAGCACCTGCAATTTGGTTTTTTTGGATAGCTTCCACTAAAGCGGATTCATCGACTATGCCGCCACGACTCATGTTAATGAGTAAAGCATGAGATGGCATGAGGTCAAATTCTCTGGTTGAAACGAGATTGCGAGTTTCTTCGGTCAGTGGACAATGCAGACTGACTATATCAGCTTGCTGAATTGCTTCCTCAAAAGCCATGTAGCCTTCACGGATGTTTTTTGCTTGCTTACGTTCAGCAAAGATGACCTGCATACCAAATGCTTTCGCCAAAATAGCAACTTGTTGTCCAAGTTGGCCACTGCCGATAATGGCCATAGTAGAGCTTGCTAAATCCCTAATAGGATAATCCATCATGCAAAAAAACTCGGATTGCGACCAATCACCAGCCTTAACATCCGTTATGTAGCTTAATAGGTTACGTCTTAGGGCCAGCAACATGGCAAAAGTATGTTCTGGAACACTAATTTTAGAATAACCTTCTACATTTTGTACTTTTATGCCTAGTTCTTGACAGGTTTGCATGGGGACATTGTTGGTACCCGTCGCCATTACTTGAATCAATTTTAGTTTGTGTGCTTGCTTTACCGTCTCTGCAGATAAAACCACCTTATTGGTTAACACTATGTCGGCTTCAGCAATCCGCTGCAAAACTTTATCTTCTGATGTGTTGTGAAACTCAACGTACTCTGAAACCAAGCCAGTTAAATCAATTTCAATATCTTGCGGGAAAGAGCCACGGTCCAAAAATACGGCTTTCATAAAGTTTCCTTATTTATCCTCTACCGATTCTTCCTTTACTGTTTATTTTTCTCTATCAGGGTCATGATATAGGGAAGTATGTTTTTTAAAATGATTGGTTGGCCATCTTTGTTAGGGTGGAGGCCATCACTCTGCATAAGATCTTTGTTTAATGCTACGTCTTTTAGCATAAAAGGCATATAGGCAATTTGATACTCAGAGGCGATGTCCTTATAAAGGTTAAAAAACATCTGGGTGTAGCGTTTACCATAGTTTTGCGGAATTTGATTACCTACTAATAATATCTTGGCATCAATCTGTTGAGCTTGCTCAATCATGGTTTTTAGATTTTGTGTGGTCTGATTCAAAGGGTAACCACGTAAAGCATCATTGGCCCCTAGTTCAAGAATAACAAAATCAGGCTGATATTCATTCAATAATGCGGGCAAACGCGACAAACCACCCTGAGTGGTTTCACCACTAACACTGGCATTGATCACATTAATTTCAGGGTGTGATTGATTTAATTGATTTTTTAGTAAACTAACCCAGCCATCTTGTTGTCTTAGATTATAGGCAGCACTGAGACTGTCTCCCATAACCAGTAGATTGGCGGCATTGGCAGGCACACTAAGACTGAATAAAAGCAGCAAAACTGCAAGATTTTGAGCGATTTTAACTAACATAAACAACCTTTAGAGTATTTAAGTATGAGCAATAAAACGGCAATTAAAGTCAGTAATCTTACTCACACAGTGACATCAAATACAGGGAATTTAACCATATTGAAAGGAATCAATATGGAAATTAACGAAGGTGAGTCCGTGGCAATTGTTGGTTCATCTGGCTCAGGCAAGTCTACTTTGCTTGGATTGTTAGCGGGTTTAGATGTCAATACATCAGGCGACATACTCATTTATGACAAACCCTTTTCACAGCTTGACGAAGAGCAAAGGGCAATTATTCGAGGTCAGTATGTGGGTTTTGTGTTCCAGTCTTTTCATTTGCTACCAAGCTTACAAGCCATAGAAAATGTTATGTTGCCCGCCGAACTCAAAGGTGACAAAGAAGCTCGATCAAAAGCCGAAGCCTTGTTGGACAAAGTAGGTTTGTCGCATCGTTTGACACATTACCCCAATCAGTTATCTGGTGGTGAGCAGCAACGGGTTGCCATTGCCCGCGCTTTTGCCTCACAGCCAAAGATTTTATTTGCTGATGAGCCAACCGGTAATCTTGATGAAGACAATGGTAAGTTAATTGTTGATTTGTTATTTGATCTTAATCATTCACAAGATACGACTTTGGTATTGGTAACTCATGATAATGATTTGGCGAATTTGTGTGATCGTCAACTGGTTATGTCTGCAGGTCAATTAACGGAAAAATCCCTATGATGTTTATTTTACGTTTAATGCTGCGTGATTTGCGTAGCGGAGATTTAATTACCTTATTGGCAGCACTGGTCATTTCGGTTGGTACTGTGACATCGATTGGTCTATTTATAGATCGCTTACAGTTGTCTTTTGAGCAAGAATCCGCCAATTTACTTGCCGCTGATCGTCTGGTCAGAACGGATTCACCGATAAAAGCAGAGTGGCAAGAGAAAGCGGCTGAGCTTTCTTTGGAGCAAGCTCAGCGCACCTCATTTACCACCATGATGTTCGCCAATGATGCTTTACAGTTAGCTCAAATCAGTGCGGTAACGGACAATTATCCGTTACGTGGTGCTTACCTAGTGGATCAAAATCTGTTCGGTCAAGGAGCGAGCTGGGATAAACCGCCAAAACCCGGTCAAGTGTGGTTGTCATCTCGTTTGGCAAGCATGCTTGGCGTCAATATTGGCGATCAGGTGGAGATTGGCGAAGCAGAATTTATCGTAAGTCAATTTTTGGTACGAGATCCTGGTTCTACGACATCCGCTTTCGCGATTTCTCCGAGAGCTGTAATCAATGCTGCTGACTTAGATAAAACACAAGTTATTATTCCTGGTAGTCGTGTTCGTTATTCTTTGTTGATGGCAGGAGATAGAGATGCTTTAACGGAATATGGCGATTGGCTGCAACCACAGCTACAAGAAGGTGAAAGATGGCGTACACCAACACAGCGTGGTGAGCGAGTAGGCGATACGATAGGGCGAGCGGAATCTTTTCTCTTATTGGCGGGAACTCTTGCAGTTGTGATGTCAGGTATTGCTATGGCATTAGCTTCATCGCGCTTTGTGAAACGACATCTCATGCAAGTTGCCATTCTTAAAACCTTAGGCGCAACCCCTAAATTTTTAAGCTGGGCATTTATTCAACAACTTAGTTTGTTATTTACCATTGGTACACTCATTGGTTTAACCATTGGTTGGGTAATACAAGAAGTCATTGCATCCTTGTTGTCCGGCTTGATGTCAACACAACTTCCAGAACCCTCAGTGACTCGTATGTGGCTTGGTATCGCAACGGGTTTAGTTTCCATGCTGGCGTTCTGTTTACCTTTGGTCCTGCGTCTTATCAAGATATCGCCTTTGTCGGTTCTGCAGCCCAGTGTACGAATTGAACAGAATACCGCCATTATCTATGCTTTAGGTTTTGCGGGTATGTACGCTTTGATGTGTATTTACACTAAGGGCTTTTTACTGCCCACGGTAATGACCTTGAGTATTATTGGTATTGGACTCATTGTTGGTTTACTCGGCTTTAGTGTATTCAAGCTTGGTCGCAGTTTGACCTCAGGTGCTACCAGCGGTTGGCAGATAGGCTTGGCCTCCTTGTATCGTCGTTTACTGCCAAATTTATTTCAACTTTTGGTGTTCACCTTGATCATCATGTTGACCTTGATTTTGATTGGTGTGCAATCTAGCTTGATCAGTGATTGGCAAAAACAGCTGCCAGATGACGCGCCAAATCATTATGTGTTTAATGTGCAAAGCAATCAGGTAGAGGCGATTAATGAAACCACTGCAGCACTGGATATCCCGCATTCGTCTTGGTATCCAATGGTTCGTGGTCGTGTTATTGAACTCAATGGTGAAAGCGTTGATGACTTGTATCCAGAAGGTCGCGGTGAACCTGAACTAGTAGATAGAGAGCTTAATTTGACTTGGTCTGATGAATTAGGGCAAGGCAATAAGCTGCTAGAAGGGGACTTTTCTGCCAATGGTTTGTCTATTGAGCAAAGAGTGGCTGAAGAAGTGGATCTTGGCATAGGCGATGAGCTAACGATAAACATAGGTGGCAATATTATGACCTTACCCATTACCTCTATTCGTGAGGTGGATTGGGGATCCATGCAGCCAAACTTCTTTCTGATTTTACCTAAGCAAGCCTTAGAAGATTATCCAGCCAACTTTGTAAGTAGCCTGTTTGTGAGTGAAGATCAGGCGCAAAGTTTTTATAAAGCCATGTCCAACTTCCCTACAGTCTCTATTCTCAACGTAGGAGATGTATTGAAGCAGATTCAAACCATCATTGGACAGTTATCTCAAGCGATTCAGTTGGTCTTACTCTGTATTCTTGCTGCTGGTGCATTGGTCTTGTTAGCCAGTGTTCGTTCTACGTTGGAAGAGCGACTTGAAGAAGGGGCCTTGTTACGTGTACTTGGCGCTAAGAGTCAACTGGTAAGGCAATCTATCTTTGTGGAATTTGGCGCCTTGGGCTTTTTCTCCGGAGTGATTGCAGCGCTTGGTGCAGAGCTTTGTCTGTATGGCCTGCAAGTCTATGTGTTTAATAGTCAACCCAGTTGGCATTTAAACCTTTGGTTGTTTGGGCCGCTGATTGGTATCATTGTGATATTAACGATAGGTGTGTTCGCTAGCCGTAAAGTGCTAAGAGTGCCACCCATGCACCTATTACGAGATATTTAATCTTAATAAATCAGAGCATTCATGTATAAAGAACAACAAGGCTACATCGTCAGTCGGCACACCAAGGAAGTAGATGGGCAGATTGAGATGAGCCTTTTTGTTAAGACCTCAGACAAAACCCTTAAAGTCGTTCCAGATAGACAGTTGCTGAGCTTTTTCAGTGATATTCCACTTGAAGTTTTACCCGATAAAATATCTGGCGTTACTTATCTACCAAGTCAACTGCTTTCTTTTGAGCACAAAGCCGTACAACTTATTCAGAGTAAAAGCCAAAAAGTACATCAGCAGTTAGTTCAGTTTGTTAAGCAAGCTGGTTACCAGGTTTACGAAGAAGACATAAAAGCACCAGATCGATATTTGATGGAACGCAACATACGTGGCGCAGTGCGTTTTATTGGCGAAGAAGCACATGGCGGAAACCTCTATCGGAATGCCAAGCTCATCGCCGGAGAGTTTCAACCAGCTTGGAAAGTCTGGTCGTTAGACATTGAAACCTCTGTCACACATAACCAAATTTTATCCATTGGTATTATCGGTGATGATTTGCGCATGGCTTTTGTGGTTACTCAGCAAGAAGCTGAGATTGATGGTGTGGCATGCTACCAAGATGAACGCAGCATGTTACTGGCTTTTATGCAGTGTATGAAAAAGCATAACCCGGATATCCTGATCGGTTGGAATCTAATTGGCTTTGATTTGAATTTTATTGACCGACGTTGTCAATATCTAGGCATTCGCCCGGCCTTTGGTGTTAATGGAGAATCCTGGAGCATTCGTTCATCGGAGAATCAGGGTAAGTTTTTTGCCACCATTCCTGGTCGAGTTGCATTAGATGGCATTACTTTACTTAAAGTAGGCGGTTATCATTTTGAGTCTTATAGCTTAAACAATGTGAGTCAGGAAATACTTGATGATAGCAAGTTGTTACATGGCGGTGACCGATGGCAAGAAATTGAGCGTTTACATCAGGAAGATTTAGCCTCTTTTGTAGCTTACAACCTGCAAGATTGTGATTTGGTTTGGCGGATTTTCGATAAACTCAAATTGATCGAGCTTCAGCAAACACGAGTAGACCTTACCGGCATTCCATTAGAGCAAACTGGAGGCTCGGTGGCTGCTTTTGAGAATCTATATCTGCCTCGTCTTCATAAAGCGGGATTTGTGGGGCCTGCCTGGCGAGATGAAGCTTTCGTTGCCAGTCCTGGTGGCTTTGTAATGAATTCGATTCCAGGCTTGTATAAAAACGTTCTCGTGTTTGATTTTAAGAGCCTTTATCCAAGCATTATTCGTACCTTTTACATTGACCCTTTAGCGCGTATAAGTGGTCAACAAAGTCTTTCACAAAATCAACACCTGGTCCCTGGATATCGCGGCGCTAAGTTCAATGCCAATATGGCCATTTTACCCGAGTTAGTAGGTGAGCTTGCTCAAGCTAGGGAGCAAGCAAAAGCGAAAAACAACGATATCCTAAGCTATGCCATAAAAATCATTATGAACTCTTTTTATGGCGTCTTAGGTTCTAATGTGTGTCGTTTTTATCATGCTGAATTAGCCAGTTCCATTACCATGCGCGGTCATGAAATTTTGCAAAGGACCAAGGATTGGATGGAAGAAACAGGAGCGCAAGTGATCTACGGTGATACGGATTCGCTGTTTGTGGTGTTGAACGATGACTCGCAAGATCCAGAAAGACTAGGACATGCTTTGTGTCAATCCATCAATAATAAACTTCGCCATTGGTGTCGAGAGTTTGCACATCTAGATTCCTATTTGGAATTAGAGTTCGAAACGCTTTACCAGGCTTTTTTTATGCCAACCATACGTGGTCAAGAAGAAGGCAGTAAAAAACGATATGCCGGAAAAACCAAAGATAAGATCGTCTTTAAAGGTCTAGAAGCAGCTCGAACCGATTGGACTAAGCTGGCTCGAGAGTTTCAAAAGAATTTATTTGAAATTGTTTTTAATGATGAGCATCCAGCAGACTATATCAAATCGGTTGTTGAGGACTTGAGATTAGGAAAGTTTGATTCGTGGCTTATTTACAGTAAGCAGCTTAGTCGTCCTTTGTCTGAGTATCATAAAAATAAGCCACCCCATGTTCGTGCTGCCATGATGATAGACGAAAAACGCGCACAACAAGGCTTACCGTTAGAATACGATAAAGGTCGTAAACGAGTGTTTTACCTTCATAAGACAACTGGAGTGTATCCGTATGAGACAACAGCAGATTTAACAGATCTTGATTACGAACATTACATAGAAAAACAGTTGTTGCCCATCGCTGATAGTATTTTACCGGCTTTTAAGACAGACATGACAAGCTTATTGTCTCAGCAAATTTCCTTACTTTGAGCTAGAGAACTATTTTGCTTTAACAACTAGGTTAAAGACACGTTGGGTATTGTCCACACTGGCTTTTATGACAGCGTCCAGATCCATATTGCGCAATTCTGCCACCTGTTTTGCAACATAAGCCAAATATTTGGGATGATTTTTTTTCGGTCTTGGACGAATGGTACGAGGTAATAAATAGGGCGCATCCGTTTCCAGCAAAAGCTTGTCCAAAGGTATGTGAGGCACCGCAGCTTGTAAGTCCGCACCGCGTCGTTCATCACATACCCAGCCTGTGATTCCTATATGTAAACCTAGGGCCAGATAGTTATCCAGTTCTTTTATTGAGCCAGTAAAGCAGTGAATAACGGAATGTTTTGCCACCTCGGGACATTGCCGTAAATACTGGATCATTTCTTGGTGAGCATCACGTTCATGAAGGTATAAAGGCAAAGAGTATTGTTCAGCTAACTCAATTTGCTGTTCAAATACGAATCTTTGCTGTGTTGGAGTAGAATAATTACGATTAAAATCCAAACCTGTTTCGCCAATTGCCACAGGGTTCAGTCGCTCAATCAAGTCTGTTAGTGTTTGTTTGGAACTGGATTGCCAAGTCTTGGCTTGATGAGGATGACAGCCAATGGTTTGCCAGAGGTTTTGATAGGACTGGCTATATTGTCCTAGTAAATGACTTTCTTCCAAGTCTGAAGCGATGCATATCATGCCATTGACGCCTTCAAGAGCCGCTTCATCAATTGTGTTTTCTAGATCCTTTAAAAAGAGTGAGTGATTAAGGTTTACACCAATATCTATCATGCTTGTATCATATCTTTTGTGTCAATTAGGCTGTCTACATAGATTTTTTTCAACACGTCTTTACTGATTCCTTTGCTCAACAATTGATCAAAAGGGATCTTTTCCCAACGTCCTGACTCATAGGCTTCCACCATTCTTAAAATACCGCCTAAATTCCCTTGGTATTCCAACAATGCCTTTTTGATATTCACATCCAGAGGCAGATCTTTTAAAAGACTGTTGAGGTCTTCATCATAAAAACTGGGTAAATATGAAAATAAGCCTACTAAAAATGCCCCTTCCAATTTAGGAAACAAGGTAGCACAAATGTTTTGGCAGAAGTAAGCTCTTGAAACAGCCATAGAAAACAAGCAATCGGGCTTTCCTGAGACGCTGTTGAGCATCACCAGTCCTAGCCATTTCACCAAATCTCTGACCCCAATAATCTCAACTGCACGTTGGGCATTAGAAACATTAAATTGACTGTGATATCGCGCTGTATGGGTAAGTTTTATAATACGGTAAGTTAAGGTAGGGTCCTGTTCTATGCAATCTGCCAGTAACCGCGGAGAGGTTTCATGATTATTGAGATGGTCAAGTAACTCAATCAAAATGTCTTTGTAAGCAAATATTCGCTTGCCAGTGACTTTGGATATTTTACGAATAAATGGGCCACTAAAATTGGCATTTGGCAAAACCGCTTTCAATACTTCAAAATCATGGGCTTTATGGATATTGTTAATCCATATATTTTTTGCGGCGATCTCGGTTTGTTCGGTAAAATTCAGAATATCATCAAGCGTGCATTTCTCTAAATCATATTCTACATACGAAAAAACATTGATGAAATCTGATTCATAGCTATTGGCGCATGGGTTTATCAATCCCAATTGGTAGCCAGCAAAGCGTGCATTTAATAGAACATCATAATACTTATCTTGATCTAACCCCTGGCAATCTATAAACAAAACAATCTGAGTATCGTTAAGTTGCGGAAGAGTCGATAATTGTTCAGGGTGGATAGCAAAAAAACCGAGTTTATTCTGAATGATTTCATTCAGATCCATATCAACAAACAATGTACTTATGAATGTCTTTTCATCTTGGTATAAGTTAGTATCAGGGTATAAGAGCTGATAAGCAACGGTCTGGGATCTTTGATTAACGACAGCTTTTTGGCAGAAAAGTACTTCATCGTGATTCATTTTGTTTCCCTACGTAAAGAAAGACGTCACAAAAAAATACTGTAAGCCATAGCTGAATGCAATATCATGGTTATAATGGAATAACGCCTTAATTAGAAAATTGTGTGGAGTGATGTATGGCGAGCATGTTAGACGCTGTAGACCAAAGAACCAAACTGGTAGGTGAGAACCGCTTAGAATTGCTAATGTTCCGACTCGGCGGAATGCAAATGTTTGCAATTAATGTCTTTAAAGTTCAAGAAGTCGTACAGTTACCAAAACTCAACTTAATGCCACATCGTCATCCCTCTGTTGCGGGAGTGACACATTTCCGTAATCGTACTATTCCAGTCATTGATTTGTCAGAATCCATTGGTATGAAACCCATTGAGAGAAATGAATCTTGCAATCTTATTGTTACTGAATACAACAATACGGTACAAGGCTTTATGGTGGGTGAGGTTGATCGCATTATCAATATGAACTGGAATGAGATTTTACCACCACCAGATGGGGCAGGACGTCAGCATTATTTGACTGCCATCACTCGTGTAAGCGATCGCATTGTTGAAATCATAGACGTAGAAAAAGTATTGGCTGAAATTTCACCTTATGACAGTACAGTAAGTGATGAAGTAATCGATAATGATCTTCTGGCTCTAGCGAAAGGTTTAGAAGTGCTAGTTGTTGATGATTCCTCTGTTGGTTTGGCTCAATGTCGTTCAACATTGGATTTTATGGGCATTACAGTCCATACAGCAACGGATGGTAAGCGTGGCCTTGAGAAATTAAAGAAATGGGCTGACGAAGGTGAAACCGTACCAGATAAGCTCTTAATGATGATAACAGACGCTGAAATGCCAGAAATGGATGGCTATCGATTGACGAGGGAAGTTCGTGAAGATGCACGTCTTAAAGATTTATACATTGTACTACATACTTCCTTGAGTGGTAGCTTCAATAAAGCCATGGTACAAAAAGTAGGGTGTGATGATTTTTTATCAAAATTCCAGCCAGATAAATTGGCGAGCTTAATTCAAGAGCGTATCCGTAGCGTTGTTCATCGAGAATAATGTTTAATGATGAGAGGGCATTTGGCCCTCTAAATCTGTTTAATATGGCTTTTGTTCTCTTATTTATCTTTTCAATTGACCTGATTTAATGATCATTAAACTCTCGGTGTTGTTTTTTTTTATTGGTGTCATGGCGGGCGTTATTAATCGTTACACACCTATCTCACGGTCTATTCTAAGTCTTACTTGCGGTTATTTCTTCTTACCCGTGCTTGGCATTAATCTGGCGAGCTTTTATCCCTATTTATTGGCCAGTGTGCTGGTGGCGTGTTTGCCTGTTTGCCTCTATGTATGGTTAAAAAAATTGCGTCATGTAGAGCCCCAAAAACTGGTGTTTAAATACGCTCCAGGCATTTCTATGGGGGCAGTTGTTGGTGCGCAGTTAGTGAGTATATTGTCCTACAAAGTACTGATTATAGTCTTGTCAGTATTTCTTTTTTCTTTACTCTTGATTCAATCCTATAGATTAATTAGCCATGTTAATGGAAGCGTCATATTACATTCACACGTCAATAAGTGGCTTAAAGCATTAAAACCTTTGCCGCTAGGAATGTTTTTAGGCACAGGCGCCGTTCTTTTTGCTGATGATTGCCATACTGTCTCAAAGAGTGTCCTTGATGGGGCTGACTCACATCAGCCTGACAATCAAAATGGACTAAGTGTGTTTGTTTGTTTTGCGGCAATGATAGGATTTGTTTTTCCAGCAGTACAACCCGTATTCATTGATGTGAATGTGTCAATGGATTGGTTTGCTGGTTTAGTGTGTTTGCCCATTTCTATGAGTCTGGCCGCTGGACTTTTTATTGCGGCTTGTTTTCCAGCTTGGACAATTAATGATTTTGAAAAAAAATTCATTTCTTTTTGTATCATTCTGTATCTGGTTATCTGTTTGATACGCATTTGGTTTTAGCAAGTAAAAGAAGTCATTTGACCGTAAAATAACGTGTTTTTACACCTTGTTAATTTACTGTTGGCCTATAATAAGCAAGGATTTTCTAAAGGGTTTAATTCCATGAAAAAAAATAATATTGGCGTTTTAATGATGAATCTTGGTACGCCAGATGCCCCAGAAACAGGGGCGGTAAGGCGCTACTTGAGAGAATTTTTATCTGACCGTCGGGTTGTGGATCTAACCCCATTGCTTTGGAAACCTATCCTAAATCTTATTATTCTTACCATAAGACCACCAAAAGTGTCTAAGGTCTATCAGCAAGTATGGATGGACGATGGTTCGCCTTTATTGGTACTAAGTCAAAGACTAAAAGACAAACTCAAGATACAGCTCACGGAAGAATTTCCAATGCCGATCGCCATTGAGTTGGCCATGACTTATGGCAATCCTAGTGTTGAAAAGGCGGCTCAAAGTTTGCGCGAACAGGGGGTCAATAAAATTTTGGTACTGCCTATGTATCCACAATTTTCATCCACGACAACCGCTGCAGCATACGATCGCCTAATGCGTTCATTAAAATCATGTCCGCATTGGCCTGAATTGCATTTGTTGGAAGATTACGCTGATCATCCATTGTATATCACTGCCTTAGCAAATTCGGTAAAAGCACAATGGGAATTACAAGGAGAGAGACGTCATCTGGTCTTTTCTTATCATGGCATTCCTAAGCGTTATGTCGGCAAAGGCGACCCTTATCAGCGTCGTTGTGAACTGACTAGTCGATTAGTCGCTGAAGAGTTAGAGCTGGACGATCAGGATTGGACGCATGTTTATCAATCTCGCTTTGGCCGTGAAGAGTGGTTAAAACCCTACGCTGATGAGACCTTACGAGCCATGCCGGAAATGGGCATTAAGAAAATTAATGTTATTAGTCCTGCGTTTTCAATCGATTGTATCGAGACTTTGGAAGAAATTACGCTGGAATTAGGTGATGAATTCAAACAACATGGTGGCGTCGCATTTGATTACATTCCTGCATTGAATGACAGCTCAGATCAAATCGCCTTATACATGAGCTTAATTGAAGAACACATAAAAAATTGGACTTAACATGACTACGAATCGCCAAGCTTTCAAATTCATAGCTTTTGATGCCGATGATACCTTGTGGCGAAATGAAGAAATTTTTATGAATGCACAAGATGAATTCATTCATTTATTGTCACCATATCATGATGAAGTTTATGTGCGCGAACACTTAGCTGAAGTGCAAATTAGAAATCTTGAACATTTTGGTTATGGTATCAAAGGCTTCACCTTGTCTATGATAGAAACAGCGATAGAGCTGACGGAAGGCCGAATTCTTGGCAGCGAAATTCACGAAATTATCGCTTTAGCCAAATGCATGGTTGCTATGCCGGTTGAGGTTTTACCCAATATTGAAAACGTATTGAAGACGCTAAAGAAAGAGCATAAATTATTCGTCATTACCAAAGGTGATTTATTGGATCAAGAAAGTAAATTAGCACGTTCAGGGATTGTTGATTACTTTGATGCGATAGAAATTGTCAGTGATAAAACAGCGGCCACCTACGAATCGATTTTGCTTCGTCATCAGATAAAAAAAGAAGATTTTTTAATGATAGGCAATTCATTAAAATCAGACGTGCTGCCAGTGTTAGATATTGGCTGTCAAGCCATACATATTCCTTATCACAGTACATGGGCTCATGAACAAGTAGATGACGCAGTGCTCGCTGAATACGACAACTTGATTCAATTGAAAGAGGCTGGTGATATTTTGACTTTTATCAATCAACATGAGTCGACCACTTTTGCCACTGTTTAAATAAAATGTGTTGCTACTTTTTTTCTGCTTGATAAGTGAAAATGATGAAAAAAATACTAATATCCTTATGCCTAATTTTATTCATGTCCTCCTCTCTGGCGGCAGCGTCCAATGTTGAGCAAGCGCAAGAAAGTGCTGCGGATATGTGGGATAAAACCCAGCAGGCGGCTGTTGAATTCGCAGATAAAGCCTCAATCACCGCGAATGATTTGGGAGATAAAATCATTCATCACGGTTCCATAGCAGGCGATAAAGCCGCTGATATTAGCTCTGACGTATGGCAAGCCATGAAACAGGTGGGGGCAGAAACCGCCGAAGTGGCCCGACATGGAGCAGATAACGTTCGAAATCTATTTCAAAAAGAAGAAGCACAGTGTCAGCAAGATTCTGCACTTTGTTTTAAGGATTAGCTTTTATCATATTGGTGTAATCGATAAGCATGGCTCAAGATAAGGATTCGACACATCCTCCAGACAACCATTGGGAAGAAGAGTTTCTTCAGCAAGATGACGCGCATATAGCGGCTGCTCAGGTGCGTTACCGTTGTCCGAAGTGCCAAAGCTATCTGCAAAAACGCAATGGATCAAATGGCGTATTCTGGGGCTGTGAAGCCTATCCAAGTTGTGATTACACTGCTAATGATGAAGATGGCATACCTGTTAGGGCAAAGCGTTATCTCTGTCCTGCTTGCCAATCGCCGTTACGGCGCAAACAATTTAAAGACAATGTGTTTTGGGGATGCTCAAATTACCCCGACTGTAAAGTGACAGTAGAAGATGATAATGGCGTTCCTTCTGCTACTAAAAAGTACCCCTGTCGTGTTTGTGGCCATTATTTGGTGCGAAAAAAAAGTAAGAACGGCTATTTTTGGGGCTGTATTAACTATCCTAAATGCACCAATACGTTAAATGATGACAAAGGACTGCCAGTATTACGTAAGAAGCGGTGAGGTCACTTCAAATTGAGCTCTTGCTGGTAGGCATTATGACTTGCCTCAATATTTTCTAATGCAGGCACCAAATCCGGGTAGATAAATTCATAGCCTTGTTGCTGTAAATGAGAAGGCAATACTTTTGGTCCTAAGGTTAGTAAAGTTGACATTTCACCGAAGATCATTTGCAGAACAAATGAAGGGGTCCATAAAATACTAGGTCGATTTAAACCTTTTGCATATTGTTTGGCAAACTCTTCCTGTGTCACATTATTGGGGGCGACCAAATTATAAATACCACGGAAATTTGGGTCTTCCATCGCATTTAAAATGCACTTTTTCACATCTTCAATGTGAACCCAGTTGAACCATTGCTTGCCACTACCAATAGGCCCGCCTAGACCTAAGCGGAATGGCAGGCGTAATTTGGCTAACGCTCCACCATCTCCTAACACTACACCCAATCTAAGAATAACTAATCGTGTTTCATCATTAGTGTGGCTGGTTACAGCTTGTTCCCATAAATCACAAAGCTCATGTGCAAAACCAGGCTGAGTAGGGCTATTTTCATCTAAATCCATTTGGTTGCTTGGTCCGTAAAAACCAACCGCAGACATAGATATAATGGTTTTGGGTACCTGATGCAGCAAATCAAACACCCGATGGGTAAGGTTGACGCGGCTGTTGATCAGGGCTTCTTTGCGTTTTCGGGTCCAACGTTTAGCCGCAATGTTTTCCCCAGCGAGATTAATAAAAACATCGAAAGTAAAGTCCAATTGAGATAAAGCGGAAAAATCGATCTGTTTTACCTGGTCGGAGAGTTTTTTGGACTTCTTGCGTACTAAAGCATAGATGTTGGCATTAGGACTAATCAGCTCTTCCAGAAGTGATTGTCCTATGAAACCTGTCGCACCTGTGATCAGAATATTCATCTTAGCTGCCTTTTCTCTTTGCCTGTCTTAAAATCTAGTAGAAACGCATCAAAATGGAAACTGGATCATATTAAAACAGATTCACTTCTGTTCATGTCTAGGTCTGTAGTATTTATGTCTAGCTCGGTCGACTCTTTTAATACTTCTTTTTAATCAATATGTTATGCCTTTATTGGCATAAGCTTAGAAGGGCTTATTGGTATGTTGTTAAAGCATTTTAACGTTTTTTTACGTGGCACCTTCTTTTTCTTGAATAGGATGGCTAAAATGGTCGTTAGTTCGATTTATTAGGTAAGATAATGCAACGCAAAGAATACGATCACATCATTCTTCTTGCACACGGAAGTCCTGACCCTCTTTGGAAAGAACCTTTCGAAACCCTGCATCAACGCGTTACTGCACTGTATGGTGAAGACAACACCAGTTTGGCTTATATGGAGTTAACAACGCCGTCTTTACAAGACGTCGTACATGCTCTCGCCCCTGAAGTAACATCAGTAGCGGTTTTGCCATTATTTTTAGCCGTTGGACGTCATTTGCGTTCAGACGTACCTGCGCAAATAGCAGAGCTTCAATCAGAACAGCGTAATATCGTGTTATTACCACCAGTCGGTGACGATGACATAGTAAAGCAAGCCATGGAAAGTGTGATAGCTGGATATTTAGGTAAGGAATGAGAATGCAATTGTTTTTAGTGATGAGATGGAGCCAATGCTATGCTGTTTAGCCATTTGCCAGATGAGATTTTTCAGGCATTAAGCGGTTCGAATAAGGCTCTTGTCGAGGCGGTATTATCTGATTTAGCCGATGTTTTCTATGATCACGCTGAGGATCCTATTAAGGACAAATCCACCATCATAGAATCGATAGAAGATACCCTTCATAAATTGGATACTCTGTCATGGCATGAGGATCAAAAAGAGTCCTTTGATTCACCTAAGACAATTCACGATTATGCATTACGTATATATCATCGTTTGGTCAATACCGGCTGGCTAGTAGAAGAACAAGAACTGTATCGTGTTAGTGTGTTGATGACTCCGCAAATCTCTATGCTGCTACGATCTCTGGTGGAAATTAGCCGTCACGGTAAACGTAATTATGGTGCAACGGTGCTAAGTATCTTGAGCAATCTAGAAGCCGTAGCGAAACACCCCAAAGAACGTGGTGTTACTTTAAGACAATCCGCCGAAGCTGCTCGTGAATTCTCAGCCCACTTGAACCAAATTCTTCTAGGTATACGTAGTCTACAAAGAGAACTCTTTGCGAGCCGAGATCCTAAGGCCATAGTCTCTGGCTTTTTTGAATTATTTGTAGAAGGTATCTTAATTGCCGATTACAAAACCATTAAGACCAGCAACAATCCATTCCGTTTTCGTCGTCAAATCCTCGAATTGACACAGGAATTCCTCTCTAATCCAATAACCCTGGGGCAGGTAGCCCAATGTTATGTCGACCAACAGGTTATCACTATGGCCGAAGCCCAAGTCATGGTAGAGAGGGATTGTCGTGATATTATGCAAACCTTTAGCAATATTGAACAACGTCTTGAACGTATTGATGAATATCGCTATCGACTTGAAAAACGTGCCGCTGATACGGCACGATATATGGACAGCTCTCGTCCCGGTATGGCGACGAAAATCGCCGGAATAATAAGCGACGTGGCAGAATACGATCACTTGCCAAGCTTAACACAAGTGATTGGTGCAAAATTTGTTGGAATGTCTTCAGCAGCACAGCCGACTAAGCGTCGAGAGCCGCCACCACCACGAATCATGACACCAGCTGAAGTGTCTGCCGATGCGATTAAATTCCGCGATCAACAACGTCGTTTCCATGAAGCTCGTCAAGTGACGGTTGCTAAGATGCAAACTTACTTAGAGAAACAAATGGCGGCGGAAAAAGAAAAACATATCTTGGAATTCACCATTAATTCAGTTGAAGATTTTGTATGCTTTGACCATTTGCGCTACATAGGCTCGTTGGGCGTCAACTCAAAGAAACTGGAAAATGTGTTTGAAATTCAATTTACCGATCAATATTTAGATGTTCATGATTTCGTTGAATGCCGAGAGTTCAATGTCGTACGTAGGAGCGAAGCGTAATGCTTAGAGAATTAAAAAAGGTCGTTGAAGAGTCAGGAAAGGATGCGCAAGAATTCCAACAGACTGCTAACTATGTCATTGCCAATCAATTTGCCAGCGCATATAAACATGGACAACGTAAACATTACCTACTACTTGAGTCTTACCAAGAGTATTTTGATCGTCTTTTTGACGCTCTGGGCATGAAACTTTATATAAATGAAAATGAGCGTTTGGCTGGCGTCTTACCAATTCAACGAGAAGCCTTCGTACGATTAAAAACAGACGAAACACTCTTCCTACTCGTACTGCGTCAAATTTATGAAGAAAAGGTGGAAAATTTTGAAGTTGACAACGGTTTTGTGGCTACCAATACCCACACAATTTTGGACCGATTTGTACACCTAGTAAAACGTGAAATCCCCAGTGAAACACGTTTTAAAGATATCTTATCTCTCTTTAGCCGTCATGGTGTGATCATACGCGGTAAGACATACGAAGAAGACAGTAAAAATCAAATAATCAACATCACACCTGTGGTGCGTTTGATTGTGACAGAAGCGTATCTAAGACAATTAGAGTCTTTTAATGGTACAGACCCTGATGACGATGACACGGAAAGCAATGAAAGCGATGTTGAACTCACATCTGAAATCAACCAAGACTAGGGCCTGAAAATGAAAAAGTTAAATCGAATTGTTTTAGTGAATTGGTACCTGCTTGGTGCAGAAGAAATTAGTATTCGTGGTAATACTGCGATTATAGGTCCTACAGGTTCTGGTAAATCTTCCCTGTTGGACGCTATTCAGACCGTACTAACCGGCGCCAGTAAGCGTCATTTGAACTACAATGCCAGTGCTAATGATGGCAAAGCAAGTGGGCGTAGTATTCGTTCCTATATATTGGGTATGATTGATTCAGGCCAAACCAATGCAAAAATGTTTGGTACGGAGCCAAGACAAGATGCCACTTGTTATCTAGCCTTGGTTTTTGAAGACAGTGTGACCGGAAAAGAATCCACTGTTGGGTTAACTTTAAGTGCATCATTGGCGTCCCCTGAAGAAGATGTATTGGGCCGTTTTGTATTACCTAACTTCGGCGCTAGAAAAACCGATTTCATCGACCCTATGCAGGGCAAAAGTTATCAAGCCAAACCCTGGATTGAAGTTCGTGAAGCCCTAAAGAAAGTCTGTTTAGACCCATACATCAAATCTGGTAGTGCATCCGCTACACAATACATTAATCGCTATTTAGAAGAACTTAGCCCAAGTGCGGATCAATTAATTACCATTGATAGTTTCTTGAAAAACTTTAAGAACGCGTTGAAATTTGTGCCAATTGCCTCTCCAACACGATTTGTTCAGGATTTTGTACTAGCAGAAGCGCCACTACAAGTCGGTGCCTATCAAAAATCTTTGAACGAATATCGCCAACTTGAAGCAAAAACCCTTGAAGTGTCTAAGCGCATTGATGACCTGAAACTGATTCAACAAGATTGCGAGAAAAAACATCAACACGACCAAAATGCCATCAACTATCAATGGATTGCCACAGAAGCACGTTTTGACGAGCTGGGTAGTAAACAAGATGACATACAGGATCAGTACGACCTTCAAAAAGAGCGTGAAGAAGAAATTGAAGAAGAACTGGCAACCCAGTCAAGCTTGTTAAAACAACTGCAATCCCAGTTGCTTAGACTCGAGCAACAATATGAACATTCTGACGTAGGCTTAAAGCTTCAACAACTTGAACAAAATAAGAAGCTGATTGAGCTACAAGGCAAACAAGACCAAAAATCCATATTGCAATTACGTCAACTCGCCGTTCTGTTAAAAGCCCTAGATGGTTTCAGTGAGCTTGTTTCTAACAACACATTAGAATTGGCAAAAGAACTCAGCCAATTAGAAGAAGTCATCTCGGAAGATGGCCGTATTCTTGGCAACCTAAAACCACTAACGCAAAAACTAGCCGCATTAAACGAGGCCCTAGACAAAGAAAAGTCTTTAGTATTTGGTCAGCGTTCTGAATTGAATCGCAGCATCCTCAACTTGAAGGACGAATGTAAGCAATTAGAATCGGATGTGTCCTCATTAAAAGGGGGCATCAGTCCATTATCGCAAAATACTAAGCGTCTAATTGCTTTATTGAAAGAAGCAAATATTACCGCTACACCACTTAGTCACTTAGCAGAAGTAACTGAGCTTAAGTGGCAAGATGCCATTGAAGGGTATTTAGGCGCTCAGCGTGAAGCTCTGATTGTTGAACCCGAAGACGCAGAAGAAGCGATTCGTATTTTTCGAGCCCATCGTCGTCAGCTAATGGGCTGTCGTGTCGTTGATACCACACAGACCCGTCTATGGCTAAACCGTGGTGACCATACTTCCGCACTGAAATTCATTCGCTGCAATAATGATCACGCTCAAGCCTATTTGAATCGCCGTCTCGGTGGCATTAAGCCAGTTGAAACAGAGCGTGAATTGTTGCGCGAAGACAGTGCAATGACTGCGGATGGTATGTTAAAGCTTTCTGGGACAATTTCGACCATACGTTCTGTGCCCCATATGATGGTAGGTATCAACACGGAAGGTATGCGCGAGTCCCGTGAACAGCAATTAAGAAACCTCAGTAATGAATTAGCTGAATTACTTAAGTCAGATCAACGTTTGGAGCAAGCGGATTCTTTGCTAGGTCGAGTGATTGCAAACAATCAATTTGATCTCGATAGCTTGGGCAATGCCAGTCACGCTGTTACTCGTCTAGGACAAGAACTGGAAAGCGTTAATGCTGAAATCAGTCAGTTACAAGAACATGATGACACCGACTTACAAGAACGCATCGAAGAATTAAAGTCACGCATCACCAATGTTGAGTTAGAACAGAAAAAACTGGATCGTGAACGCCAGCAAATCTCTGAACAATTTGGTGCTTTAAACACGCAAAAAACTCAGTTAAGTACTGCCCTTGCTGCGTTAGATGAAGAGCGTACTAAGCTGACATCGAACCCTAAGTACGATGCAGAATTTGCCAGTGAACGTTATGCTTTACTCGAAAGCAGTATGGTTCATGGTGCCGCAATTTATAAAGAGGCCATCAGTCGTGCGGAAAAGGCCAGTGAAAAAGCACGTAATTTTGATCAGAAAGTTCGCAAAGAAGTGGCTGATCATTACGCTAAATACCATCAAGCAAGCTTAGACGATGATAACCAACTCGATTATTTAGAGTCTAAGTTTGAAGAGTTCGAGCACTACGTGTCTTATCAAATTGATGTGTTAAGCGAAACCGAATTGGCCAAGTACGCTAAAAGAGCGGAAATTGCACGCCGTGAAGCAGAAGAAACCTTCCGTTCAGATTACGTCTCCAAGTTGAAAGACTCCCTTGATCAAGTGGCACACATTATTCGTGAGTTAAACCACAGTTTGAAACGTCGCCCATTTAACCAAGAGATTTATCAGTTCCGCTATTACCCTAACGGTGACATGAAAGACATTCTGGATTTAGTTGAACGCTTTAGCGTACAAGATCAAGCCAATGTCGGTGGTTTATTTGACCCTCAAATGAGCAATGATCCTGAACATGCTCGCGCGATCGAAGCCATTCAAGACTTGATCTCAGATGAAGAAAAGCAACAAGATTTAGCCGATTACCGTAAATTTTATAACTTTGAAGTCGATATCTTAGATAATGAAGGTAATAAGAAGACCACATTGAGTCAGCGTATCCAAACTGGATCGGGTGGTGAGCACCAAATTCCGTTTTATTTGGCCATCGCAGCCGCTTTGTCTACTACTTACCGCTTACATGAAACCATGGATGGCGATATTGTAGGGGGCTTCTCATTGGCTATGTTTGATGAAGCTTTCAATAAGATTGATATGGTGAAAACCTCGACTTGTATGGGCTTTATGAAAGATATTGGTTTGCAAGTTATAGCCGCCGCACCAGATGATAAACGAGCCGTTATGGCGGCCAATATGGATACCATTATCAGTGTATGGCGAGAAGGGGGTGCGGTGTCAATTGATGTGGCGTATCCTAAAGAGAAAGGCCAAGTTTTGTTAAATGGGCAATCTGAAAATTTATTAACCCTAGCTTAATGAGTAATGCATGAAGATACAGCAACAAATTGAAGGGGTTTTGACTGAGGCCTTTGCTGTTCATCATATGACTTTGTTGAATGAAAGTCATATGCATAATGTGCCGCTGGACAGTGAGTCGCACTTTAAACTCATACTGGTATCTGATGACTTTATCGGTAAGAGAGCGGTACAAAGGCATCAGCAGATTTATTCAGTGCTGCATGAGGAAATGCATTTGATACATGCTCTCGCACTGCATCCATATACAATAGAAGAATGGCAAAAGCGGAATGAAAATGCGCCGCTATCACCAAAATGTCACGGAGGTGAGTAACGTCTAAGCGTTACTCTAATAAAATGAGTATTAGTGTTATACAAGACGATAAGACAAAAGTGGTTACTATTAGCCTAATCGGTAGCTTTGATTTTTCATTATTTAATGATTTTCGTGAAGCTTATTCAGACTTGAATGGGTCGTATGATCGCTACATAATCGATATGTCTTCTGTCGAGTATTTAGACAGCGCAGCTTTAGGTATGCTACTCAGTATGCGCAATGCCATCCCGGATCATCAGGAAATTGAATTACAGGGCGCAAACACTTTTATTAAAAACATTTTAATGATTTCTCGCTTTGATAAACGCTTTAAGATCATATAGATAAACGCTTTAAGATCATACAAAAGGGACGAATGAAACTATTATGCATAGACAGTGAACCAGTTTATCGTGAGGTACTAACACTCTGTGCGCAGAAGGAGGGCCTCGAAGTAATGACAGTAGGTTCTTATACTGAGGCCATTTCTGCTTTCATGGATTTTTCACCTGATATTGTCACTATGGATGTGATAGTCAAAGGGGGAAAAGGCTTAAATTTGGTCAAAGAACTGAAGAAACTAAGCGGTACACGCTTTGTCCCCATGATTTTTTTGGCCTCACACACATCTGAATCGGTTATGGATCAGTGTTTCCATTCTGGCGCTGACGATTTTTTACCTAAGCCTTTTGATGAAATGCTCTTTAATATACGTCTTAAAACTCATATGCGACATGTAGCATTGGTTAAAGAGATGTATAAGAAAAATAAAGCGCTTACTTTTTTCCAAGACATGATTGAACGTGAGCATGAAATGGCTCATCAAGTTCTGGATCATATTCAAACTCGTAGCGAGAAAAATTCTAACCAAGTTGCCATTACGCGCATTTCGGCCGCCAGCTTTAATGGTGATTTGGCTCTTGTCAAAAAACGATCGGACGGCTCTAGATTAGTCTTCGTTGGTGATTTTACTGGTCATGGCTTACCTGCATCGATAGGTGCTTTACCTGTTATGCAAACTTTTTTTGATGCCGTGGATGATTTGACTGGTCTTAGTGAATTGGCCATTCGAATTAATAAAACTCTTTATAGTCTTTTGCCGGATTACATGTTTTGTGCTGGCTATCTGTTGCTATTAAGTCCTGATGGGAATTTTTGCTATTGGGGAGGAGGTATGCCGCATGCGGTGATACGCCGACAAAATGGTGAATTGGATTTTATCCAATCTTGTCATATGCCCTTGGGAGTCCAATCGACGTGTGAATTCGACCCTAGCCTAAAAACCAACCACCTTAATTCAGATGACACCCTAGTGATATTGTCAGATGGGGTTGTGGAATTAAAAAATATTGAAAATCAAATGCTTGGTGATAAGAAAACCAATGAATTGATTAACCTGCATTATCAAGATAAGAATCTTGTTTCCGCACAAACTAAAATGGAAAATGATCTTGAAGAATATTTAGGAGAAGCAGTGCAATTGGACGACATTACTTTGGTTGCACTGCGTACTTAAGGAAGGTGCGAATACGTCTTACTTAAGGAAGGTGCGAATAAGTCTTCTGAACATCAGTCTTATCAGAGAAACGGTCTATCAAGGCAAGAGTGAGCAGGAATGTTAATACCTTTCAATCACTCTTAACACAGAGAGGCCGTTTCTCTGAAAGACCCGAAGGGCGTGGTCTAAGCTCTCTTTATTCTTTGTTAAGCTTCTTGCCAATATGTTTAATATTGGACAGCGAAACTTGCCTCGAATAAAAGAGAGTTATCCACACGCTGAAGTCAGTGGACTTGTTCGTACCTTCCTTAACTGTTTTTACGATTATTTTTCTTAGAAGATTTGTTTTTATTGCTTTTCTGGCGCGCATTTTTTGCCACTGATTTTTTCTCTGGCTCAGTACGTAATACCAAGAATAAATCGGTCATCACCTCTGGAATTTGGGCGATACAGGAAAGCGTTAACTTTTCACTAGAACGTATATCAATGACTTCATCGTCATCAAAAAGATCTGAGGCAACCATGATGGGAAGCAAAAGCTCAGCTACTACTTCCTCTTTCTCTGATTCAAACCATTGGGCTTCGGTCATAAAAACACCTTCCATGAAACCTGTGGCCCATTCTTGCAACTCGCTTAGTTCTTCAGGAGAAGACCCCATTTCGATAGCACATGGCAAGATAAAACCGTCTTCTGACTCAAGCTCTTTTTGAATATCAATAAAAAGACGAGACAGATACTGCGTAATTTGCTTTTGTTGCTTGTCGTTTTCGAATTCAGGTGTTTCTTCAAACACTACAGGCAGCCAATTTGATTCACTGATAGTCACAGGACAAATTGACAAGGCTGTCAGAAAGCCGTGAGCCATCACAAAGTTTTGGCATTCTTCATGAACCAGGTCAGAATCTAAAAAATCTTCTAATGTTTCCAGTTCAAGATCATCAAGAGGTTGGTGAGCCATGTGTGTATTCCTAATTTGAATTTAGCTGAGAATTCTAGCGAAATGCCCCTTAAAAATCGATGCAGATTTTTCGCAAATCAGTGATAATGAGCGAATGAGTGCAAATAAACAATCTGCCTTGGAGCAACTAGGCTTCTCTGCATATCGCCCCTTGCAAGAAGAAGCAATTGATGCCTTGCTTAATAATAGAGATGTGGTTCTGGCCGCACCGACTGGTGGCGGAAAATCCCTTGTTTATCAAGTAGCTGGTTTGGCAAAAGAGGGGGTTGCTGTTATCGTCAGCCCATTAATTGCTTTAATGAAGCAGCAAGTTGAATTTTTGAACCTTAAATCAGTACAAGCAAGGTTTCTAAACTCCACGCTAAATCCAGGGGAGCAAGACGACTTAACTTGGTCTATTCGACATAATCACATTAAATTTCTTTACTTGTCACCAGAGAAGCTAATTCAACCATCTGTCATCGGCTTATTGCAAAGTGTCGACATAGCCTTGTTCGCCATAGACGAAGCTCATTGTATCGCACAGTGGGGGGGATATTTTCGTCCTGAATACAATCAACTAGGCCAAATTAAACAACTCTTTCCGGCACCTCCTATAGTTGCTTTAACAGGCAGTGCCGATAAAACCACATTAAACAGCATAAATCAGTCACTTAATTTACATAATAGCTTGTTGCTAAAAGGCAGTATTGATCGACCAAACTTACAGCTGCAAGTTGCTCAAAAAAAACAAGCGAAGCAGCAAATCCTATATTTTTTGCATCATGAAGTTGCTGGCCTTTCAGGCATTATTTACTGTCGTTCACGCAATAGCACCGAACAATTATCTCAATGGCTCAATCAGCTTGGCTTCAGCAGTGTTTACTATCATGCTGCCATGCAGGACGAGGCTAAAAATAGCAGTCATAAAATTTTTTCTGAACAGCTTGGTACTATTATGGTAGCAACCACTGCCTATGGAATGGGTATTGACCTTCCGCATATCGGCTTTGTCATACACATGGATTTACCCAGTTCACCTGAGTCTTATTATCAAGAAATTGGACGTGCAGGACGTAATAATCAAAGTGCTAAAACCTTATTACTCTATGGCTTGCAGGACATGATCAAAGCCCAGCAATTAATTGCTTTAGAGGCACGAGATTACTTTACCGAAGCACAACGATTACGAGACTTATTTGCCATAATTGAAAGTCGTCAATGTCGAAAACAAAGTTTATTAGCTTATTTTGATGAAGAAATAGAGGAGTGTGGTTATTGTGACCGCTGTAGAGCCAAACAAAAAGAACATAATGTCACTATCGCAGCACAAAAGTTACTGTCACTTATTTATCACACTCGAGGAACGCAAGCCTTTTCAACTTTAATTCAGGTGTTGTTGGGCAAGCGAGTCAAAGCCACAAAAAACATTCAAGCGGAAAAACTGTCTTTATTTGGTCAAGGAAAAGAATTGTCTGAAGCCCAATGGAAATCAGTAATCCGACACCTTTTGGCTTTTGAATACATTCAGTTGGAAAATACACAAGTGTTTTTTGTTCGTCTAACGGAAAAGGCACGACAGATACTAAAAGGTGAAGCTCAGCTTATTGTTGCCAACGATTTCTATTACCCAAGGCTAAGCGAATCAGAATTGTCCAATGAGCATCTGGCTTGGCACACGGTATCTGCTTGGCGTCATCGAAAATCTGTGCCGTTATCGGATGTACAATTGCGTAAGATATGCCAACATAAACCTAAAAACGCCGCCTCATTAAGCCGTTTAGTAGGAATTTCTCTTGAGGAGGTAAATCACTTTGCCGAGTCACTATTGGTATTATTGCATCAAGAGCAGTCGACATCAGTATTGCAATGAATCATGAAGAAAACACAAGCTCGCCAAATGAACAAGCCATACTAGAAGCATCGGTTGAACACTGCTTTCAGTGTGCTGATGCTTTTTTTGGCCACACATTTCTGCGTGCTTCATGTAATTTAAAACAAAGGGGCAAAGCTGCCGGTACAGCCCATTTGCAAAAAAACGAGGTACGCTTTAATGCCTTTATGTATCGACAATCACCAGAAAAGTTTCTTAGCACCGTTGTGCCACATGAGGTGGCTCATATCATTGTGTATCAAATATACGGTTCTAATGTTCGTCCTCATGGTAAAGAGTGGCAAGCTGTGATGAGAAAAGTCTTTGGACTCTCACCAGATAGAACCCATGATTTTGACGTTCCACCCCCAAAAACGCAATTTTTATACGCCTGTCAGTGTCAGCAGCATGAATTTACCGCCCGTCGCCACAATAAGGTGATGCGAGGAACGGAATATCGTTGTAAGACTTGCTTACAAAAGCTTAGCTTTGTAAATCAAATCTAAATATGATGGTAATTGAAGCCTAAATCATGGAATTTTATGCACAATTTACTCTGACGCTGCATTTTTAATGCTATGTGTATGCGCTTATAGTAAAATGCATCTGTTTTGTTTTTAGTGTGTGAATGATGGATCTATCAAATCGTCCCAAAGAAAAATTAGAGCTGAATAAGCTGCAGAAACGCCTTAGAAGATTGACAGGTCAAGCCATTGCCGATTTCAATATGATTGAAGAAGGCGATAAGGTTATGGTGTGTTTATCTGGCGGTAAAGATTCTTATACTATGCTTGAGATTCTACGTAATCTGCAAGCCAGTGCACCGATTGATTTCTCAATCGTTGCAGTCAATCTTGATCAAAAACAACCTGGTTTCCCAGAGCATATTTTACCCGCTTATTTGCAAGAAACCGGAGTGGATTTTCATATTTTAGAGCGCGATACCTACAGTATTGTTAAAGAAGTGGTGCCAGAGGGTAAAACAACTTGCGGCTTATGTTCACGCTTACGTCGCGGCTCTTTATATGGTTTTGCTGAAGAGATAGGCGCGACAAAAATTGCCCTTGGCCACCATCGTGATGACATATTAGAAACCTTATTCTTGAATATGTTTTTTGGTGGCAAACTAAAATCCATGCCCCCCAAATTACTAAGTGACGACGGCAAACATATTGTTATTCGCCCGCTTGCTTATTGCAAAGAAAAAGACATCGAAGCCTTTGCTGAGTTAAAGAACTTTCCTATCATCCCTTGTAACTTATGTGGTTCACAGGAAAACTTACAACGACAAGTAGTAAAAGACATGTTGCAAAATTGGGAAAGGGAGCACCCCGGACGTACCGATACTATGTTTACTGCCATGCAAAATGTTGTACCATCTCACTTAGCCGACACAGAATTATTTAATTTTAAAGAGCTGAAGCAATCTTCTTCAGCTCTTGATCGACTTAATATTATTTCACTATAGGATTTGCGAAATGAATTTAAACCTTAAAGCCCTTTTCCTAACTCTAGGTCTATTAGGCTCATCCATTGCCACTGCAGCTTCAACAGCGACCGTTCATTTAACCAATGATACTGTTCAAGGTGATGTGAATTTGGATATGGGTACCTTTGGTCTTGGAGGAGGGGTGTCCTATGATAAGGATGAAAGCATCACAGCTGGGTATTTGGGCTTCAATGTTCAGGATTCCGAAGGTGCTTCAGGGCCCCTGCAAATTGGCATTGGCGCTCGAGTATACGCTGTTGAGGCAGACAGAACGGTTGATGACGACGATATCTATACAGCGATAGCGCTTGGCGGTTGGTATCGCTACACACTTCAAGAGGCTAATCGCGTTGCTATCTATGGATCTGGTTATTACGCACCTGAGGTGCTGTCATTTACCAACCTAGATCACATGTATACTTATGAGTTCCGACTAGAATACATGACCATGAGAAATGCTCGCGCTTTTGTACGTTACGGTAATACTGTCATTGTTTTTGATGATAATAGTCGTAAAGAAGCCAATACAGGCTTTGCTGTTGGTGCAGAAGTTGAATTTTAATTCAATGCGATAGTTTGAAGATTAAAAATTGCTGAAATATAAAAGGTGGCCAAATGATGGCCACCTTTTATATTGCCCAGCTTATCGAAAACAAGGCTTAAAGTTCCTTATTCACCATCAAAAGCGCACAAGCTGAACACGGGAACCTGAGTATCACGTAATTTCTGGCTGCCACCTAAATCCGGTAAATCAATAATGGCTGCCACTTCTTTAATATTGGCACCTTGAGCTGTTAATAACTTGATGGCAGCAAACAGGGTACCACCAGTCGCAATCAAATCGTCAAATAATAGCACTTGATCACCAGAATTAACCGAGCCTTGTTGAATCTCCAACTCAGCTTCGCCGTATTCCAATGCGTACTTTTGAGAAATGGTCTTGCCTGGTAATTTGCCTTTTTTACGAACCAGAATAAGAGGCTTTTGTAACTCATAAGCTAACACAGCAGCAATTAAGAAGCCGCGAGCATCAATGCAAGCTATGTGAGTAATATCGGAATCGATGTAGCGATGAATATACGCATCCACAACCATTCTCATGCCTTTGGGATCACTGAAAATAGGGGTGATATCACGAAAACTAATACCTTCCTTTGGCCAGTCTTCTACGGTTCGAATGAGAGATTTAACGTAAAAATCATCGTAAAGCATCTCGAAAATTGCCTCTGTATTATTCAAAAGTGTGCAATTTTATCACAATCAGGCGCTACGCCAATGAGTTTTTGCATCTCTTCAAAATTCACGATTTGTATTTCCTTACCATCAACATGAATCAGTTCATTTTTCTGAAAGCGAGTAATGACGCGACTCACTGTCTCAACTGCTAAGCCAAGATAATTACCCATCTCGCCTCGAGACATTGATAAGCGAAATGCTGAAGCAGAATAGCCACGTTTTTTAAACCTATTAGACAGATTTAATAGAAAAGAGGCGACTTTTTCATCGGCATTTTTTTTGCCTAATAACACCATCATCTGCTGATCATCTGAGATTTTTCGGCTCATCAAACGAAAAATTTGGTGCTTCAATGAAGGAATTTGATTGGATAAATCTTCAAGATGGGCAAACGGAATTTCGCATACGGTCGTTGTTTCTAATGCTTTAGCAGAAACAGGGTAACTGTTTGAATCAATACCACTTAACCCCAATAGCTCACTGGGGCAGTAAAAACCAGTAATCTGTTCTTCACCAAAAGAAGTAATTTTGTAGGTTTTTAATGTGCCTGAACGAACGGCAAAGAGTGAACCAAAAGCATCTCCCTGACGGAATAAAAATTCACCTTTTTTAAGCGGACGCTTACGTTCAATAATTTGATCAAGTCGGTTAATGTCTTCATCAGCTAATGCAATAGGAAGGCATAATGCGTTTAGACTGCAATTCTGACACTGTGAAGTAAGTTTACTGCTGAATCTAGGCTGAGCGTGTGTAATAGCCATAGTGAGTTCTCCCTGATAGAAATCTAGATAACTTTTGAATACTGTATTGCACTATTAAGATGTTTATCGAACACCATACAAACGCAACGTATTAGCAATCTGCCTCGTTCGGTTACTCTTATCCCATTTCTGCCTTGAGATGAAAAGTATTGCACCATATTATCTGCGAGAATTGGCTCCAATCTTGCCAGCTCATCAGAGAAATATTCGACAAATTTAATCTTATGTTTTTTCTCAATAAAATCAAAACTCAGTTGAAATTGGGACAATAAGGTCATAATAACATCATGACGAATACGATCGTCATTATTACTGATATATCCTTTTGCAATGGCTAGCTGTCCGTTTTCGATACTTTCTTTGTAGGCATTCAATTCCAATAGGTTTTGCATGTAAACCCCATTGATGTTGCTAATCCCAGAAACACCGAAGGCGAGTAAATCTGTGCCAGAATGTGTGGTGTAGCCTTGGAAATTACGATGTAACAACCCCGCATCACGAGCTTTGGTCAGTGCATCTTGCGGTTTGGCAAAATGATCCATACCTATGTATTCATAACCTGAGTCCAGCAAATAATTAATGCTCATCTTGAGTATAGCCAGTTTTTCTTTGGCAGGAGGCAAGTGTTCTTCTGGCAAACGTTTTTGTGAACGAAAACGGTTAGGTAAATGTGCATAGTTAAATAAGGATATTCGGTCAGGCGATAACCTAATTACATCGTCTAATGTTTTCTTAAAACCAGACACGGACTGAAAAGGCAAACCATAAATAAGATCAAAATTAATAGATTGAATACCCAGTTCACGGGCGTTATTAACTAACGCCTTGACCAAATCATAGGACTGGACGCGGTGAATACTTTGCTGAACCTTAGGGTCAAAATCTTGCACGCCTAGGCTAATTCTATTAATGCCAAGTGAAACTAATTCTGCAAGCTTATCCTCATCAATTTCTCTAGGGTCAATTTCAATACTAAAGTCCTGACGCCCATCTTGCTGCAAATTAAAATTATCGTGCAGATGAGCAAACAAGATACGAAAATGTTGAGTATTCAAAAAAGTGGGGGTGCCGCCCCCAAAATGTAATTGTGTCACCTCACGACGATTGTCTAGCATCAGACTTCTCAAACGCATTTCTTCGCCCAACAGCTCAACATAATCAGAGCCTTTATCATATTGCTTGGTGACTATTTTATTACAAGCACAGTAGTAGCAAAGGTTCGCACAAAAAGGGATGTGGAAATACAAGCTCAATGGCGCACGCGATGGCGCCATCATATTGGTAATTAAAGCGACTTTATCAATATTCACATCAAATTGCGGCGCGGTAGGATATGAAGTGTATCGTGGCCCTGAAAGGTCATACTTGGCGATTAGAGCATCATCCCAAATCATTACTTGCTCCTATTAAAATTTCTAATAGGAAGTGTACTCTTTGCCCAACGTCCGTTAGCTGACCTAGATCAATAAATTTAGACCCAAGTGAATTAAATCCCTATAATTGAAGCTTTTGCGGCATTCTATGACAAGCAGACTTGTATTAACCCATGGTGCTGGGGCAGGCCATCAAAGCGATTTTCTCACACAATTAAGAATGGAGTTAAATGCGCATCAGACCTGTTCCGTTGAACCTATAACCTTTGACTATATGAAAATCCAAGAAAGCAACGGGAAAAAACGGCCACCGCCTAGATTTCCTACCTTGGTTACTGAGTTAGAGGCACATATTAAAAATACTAGCGATTGTGTGCTGGCAGGAAAGTCCATGGGGAGCAGGGTGGCAACACAGCTTACTGAATTGCCAAATATTAAAGGAGTTGTTTGTTACGGCTTTCCTTTTTACCCACAAGGCAAACCGGAGAAAAATCGTTTATCCTTTTTAGAAAATCTAGCCAAGCCTTGTCTAATCATCCAAGGCACGCGGGATGGACTTGGAAATTTTGATTGGGTGAATCAGCAAACGCTTAATAGCAAGATTCAAATGCATTGGATCGAAGGTGCTGACCATGACTTTAAATTGTTAAAAAAATATCAGCGAAGCCAACAAGATGTCATTGCCGAATTGGCTAAAGTAACACTTGCATGGCTAAAGCAAATAGCGAAACAGTAATTAATTAAAAGAGGTTTTGAATGGAACACCAAGCTGAGCTTGATGCGAGTGGTCTTCTTTGCCCTGAACCCGTCATGATGTTACATGGGGAGATGCGAAAAATAGCGGCAAACGAAGTATTAAAGGTCATAGCAACGGACCCATCCACCACACGAGATATTCCAAAGTTCTGCCAATTTTTAGGCCATAAACTGGTTCAACAAGAAGAACACGAGAACATCTATTATTATTGGATCGAAAAAAAGGGGGCTTAACGCCCCTATTTCAAGTGCTCATGCGCAACCCATTAGGCCACTCTGAGTTTTTGATTAGTCTTATCGCCTTGTACAGCAATTTTATAGATTTGTTGAAAGTTAGAGAATGATACGTCGATATCCAAGCGCAATTCTCTTGCCACATCATTTGAAGACACTAAGCCTCGAATGGATTTGGTGTCCTCGTCAATAACCAATAAGTGTTGATACTGATTGTTACGTTGACTAAACAACAAGGATTCAATATCTGAGTTCGCCAATGATTTATATGATAAAGCCAGTAAGTTTTCCTTTGGGCGCATTAAATCGGCAACCAATAATTCCGAGCGCTGGTAACCATCTGCTACTTGCTTAATGAAAATATCCTCAGAAAGATCTTCCAGACTGATCACTCCGATAAAATGATTGCCAGCGTCGACTACCAACTTCATACGCACATGCTCTTTACGCATTAATTTTACCAGTTCGTCTGCTCTTACATTAGATTCAATCACTCTTGGTCCACCCGTTTTAAAATCCGTAAATACGGTTAGAGCGGGTGAATAGAGATTGGTATTATCAGCCATTACGGGCCAAGTTAGTTCGTTTACGTCTTTTGTAGATACATAAGTTAGCGTTTTCATAGCCATGTTCCTCGATACAATAAAAATAAAAAACAATTAGATGAGGTTATGACTAGGCGGCGCTCTGGCTTCGGTTAGGGTTAAGTAGGGGCGGGGGGTAAAATCCTGCAGGCTATTGTAGAGATTGAATTTTCTAACAAATGTTAACGGCAAGAAACTTTGATTTTGACCTATATCTTTGTCAGAGCTTATTTCCTGATCGGCGACACTGGTCTCGGTAAAAGCTTGTTCTATAGCAGGTTCTATCCAACGCAATTGACTCACTTCATTGGCATTAGCGCGCTGAGACACTGTCAATAATGACGACAGCAAAACGGCCAATATGATGAGTAATTGTGTTTTCATTTCACACCTACAAAAATAACAACACCTTCAATATATGCCTGTTAAACAAAAAAGCACAGTATTTTTGTAAAGATGCCCAAAATTTGCACTCTGTGCATGATTTAAGCCCATGAAAATCTGATCATATATTGATCTATGTCGCGTCTATTGTCTTTTTAATTGCCTACAATTTTAACGGTCGATATCACTTTTAGGAGAAGATGATGAAAGCGGCAGTTGCAAATCAATTTGGTGACAACTTAAACATCGAGACATTAGCCAAACCCGAAATTCAAGACCATCAAGTACTGGTCAAAATTCATGCCTGTGGGGTTTGCCACACAGACCTTCATGCTTGTCATGGGGATTGGCCCGTTAAGCCAACACTGCCTTTGATTCCGGGACACGAAGGCGTTGGTGAAATAGTGGAACTAGGTGCCAGCGTTAAACATCTTAGTATAGGTGATCGTGTTGGTATCCCTTGGCTCTATAGTGCTTGTGGTCACTGTGAATACTGCTTGGCAGGAGATGAAAATCTTTGTTTGTCACAGCAAAATGCGGGCTATTCTGTGGCAGGCAGTTATGCCGAGTTCTGCGCGGCTCATGCCGATTATATTGTAAAGATTCCTGACGGTTTGAGTTATCTTGAAGCCGCGCCTTTATTCTGTGCTGGAGTAACCACTTATAAGGCATTGAAAGTGTCCGAAGCCAAGCCTGGGGACTGGGTTGCCATATTCGGTATTGGCGGCTTAGGGCACTTAGCGATTCAATACGCCGTTGCTATGGGATTTAGGGTAGTGGCCGTCGACACAGGAGATGCCAAACGACAATTGGCGGAAAAACTGGGTGCGGAAGCATTTTATGATTTCAACATCGACAATGTAGTAGCTGAAATTAATGAATTAACAGCTGGTGTTCATGGCAGTATTTGCACCGCCGTGAGCAAAGTTGGCTTTAGACAAAGTTACGATGTGGTAAGGCGTGGGGGCAAGTGCGTTCTAGTAGGATTGCCACCAGAGGAAATGCCATTACCCATATTCAATACTGTTCTCAATGGCGTCAGTGTGGTTGGCTCTATTGTCGGCACCCGCAAAGATCTTGAAGAATGTCTTGATTTTGCCGCCCGAGGTAAGGTTAAAGCCATCATAGAAGAAAAGCGTTTGGAAGACATTAATGACATCTTTGCTGATATGGAAAAAGGCGAAATCACAGGCCGTATTGTCATGGGCATAAGCTCTTAACTTCTTAGCATCAATCCTCATTGAGTGCGCAAAGGCAGGCGCACTCAACTTTTCACATCATTCAATTTTTCACATCACTAACTTTGCCTTACTCAATTCCAGTAAACATTTTTGCCGTCTATTTCGAGCATTATTGGAAAAATACGTCAATACTATGCATTTAGCACTCATGTTCTGTATCAGTTTGTATTAGAATAAGGGCGTTTTTTCGAAGTCATTACTCAGTGTTGCGTAATTCTGCCATCCTATGAGTCGACTTGAAACAAATTATCCAACCGCGTATTGATTGATAAAGGAGCTCAATAATGAGCAAAACTCGACCGGTCAACTTAGATATAAAGACCATACGTCTGCCCATTACGGCAATAGCCTCTATTTTGCATCGTATCTCAGCTGTCATCATTTGGGTGGGCTTGGGTATGGCCTTGGCTGCTGGCTATTTCTCTCTACAATCAAATGACAATTTTGATGCTGTCTTTGGGTTTATTACTGAAAACTTTATTGGTCAGTTTATTGTATGGGGTCTGTTGACGGCGTTTGGCTACTACATAGTGGCAACGCTGAAGCACATTATTCAAGACTTTGGTCATTTTGAAGAGCTTGAAAGTGGTCTAATGATTGCCAGAGTTGCAATCGGCCTAGGTATTCTATTAAGCATTTTTTCAGGAGTTTGGGTATGGCTATAAGTGCTGCGGACAAAGCAAGAAGCGGAACAAAAGAATGGCTTTTTCAGCGCATAGCGAATGCTTTGATCTGTATTTGGGCTATTGTGACTGTCATTTTATTAATCGATCATCAGCCAGCTAGCTTGGCGGATTTGTCGGCCTTACTTGCACCTATGTGGTTTAAAGTCTTTTCAAGTCTAGTTTTGATTATGGCGGCATTTAACTCTGTATTAGCAGGATGGCAAATCAGTACGGATTACGTTAAAGGCATTTTGATTAATTTGCTTTTTAATTTATTGGTTCGTTTAATCAGCCTAGTTTATCTTGTAGCGGGTTTATATATGCTCTGGAGCTAGCAGATAGCTGGCTTTATATAAATATACCTTTAAAAAAGGGGTTGCTAGTTAACTAGCAACCCCTTTTTACTGACAAGCATAATCAAGCTGGCATCATAATAGTGGCTTCACCTGACACAACCACCTTGCCCTCACATTCGCATATTGTCTTAAGAGTAACCCGGCGGCGGCGCTCATTTATATCGATCACGGTGACCTTGGTGACAACTTCTTGCCCAATCAGTACAGGAGCACGAAACTTCAAGCTTTGCTCAAGATAGATGCAACCCGGTCCTGGAAGCTGTGTACCTATGGCTGCTGAAATAAAACCAGCGGTTAGCATGCCATGAGCAATGGGTTGGCCAAAGGATGTGGTTGCGGCGTATTCAGCATCAAGATGAACCGGATTGGTGTCACCAGTAACTTGTGCAAATAGATTAACATCTTCCTGAGAGACCTTTTTCACCAGTTCTACGGTTTGATCTAGAGTTAATTCTTCAAGCGTATAACCTTTGTTCATAGGGAATCCTTATTATCAAAATTTTCGCTATGTTACACTTTCAGATATCCAATTAACAAACATTTAAGGTTGACAATCAATGAGCTGGACGGAAGAAGAGGATAAACAGGCAGCGCAAACTGCGCAGCAAAATCCTTTGGACATGGAATCTTCACAAGACATTAACCCAAATCAAGAAATTTGGAGCCTACTAAAAGAAACCCTGGCTGAAAATGTAGCGGAAAAGCGTCGGGCAAGACGTTGGAAAATATTTTTTCGTTTTGTCAGTTTAGGGATTTTTGTTGGCATCCTAGTGACTTGGTTTTCTCGTATTAATATGGATGACATTGGCATACAAGGAAATACGGTCGCCATTATCCCAATGCAAGGCGTTATTGGTGCTGAGTCAGACATTGAGTCAACAGAAATGGTGTCTCTTTTGGATCAAGCTTTCCGTACACCGCAATTACAAGGTGTGGTGATAGAGCTAAACAGCCCAGGGGGCAGTCCAGTGCATTCAGGCATTATTTATGATGCCATACGTAACAAACAAGCTGTGTATCCTGATATCCCTGTCATAGTGGTGGTAGGCGACATGGCGGCATCGGGTGGCTATTACATTGCCTCAGCGGCGGATGAAATTTATGCCAACCAAGCCAGTCTAGTGGGATCAATCGGAGTCATTTCCGCGGGCTTTGAGGCCAGTGAGTTCCTTGAGAAAATCGGCGTCGAGCGCAGAGTCTTTACCGCCGGTCGCAACAAAGCATTTCTTGACCCCTTTACCCCCATGACGGATGAAGCGAAACCAAAGTGGCAATCTGTTCTGAACGAAACACACCAACAATTTATTAATGCCGTAAAAGCAGGGCGAGGCGATAAATTGCAAATAACAGACGATGTGTTTTCCGGTATGGTCTTTACTGGTTCACAAGCGGAAAAAATTGGCCTGATTGATGGATTAGCCAGCATTAATCAACTTTTGGACATGCGTTTTCCTGAGGCCAAGCCTATCTTGTTTGAACCGAAAGAAGAACCACTAAAAGAACTGGCCAAAGAATTGGGTGTTGAGTTTGCATTACAAGCTTTTAAGCAAGTTAATATACAGTAACCGCTTAAAGAGTTAGTCTTCAAAAGCGCCATTTCTAGATCAGAATAAAGGGCGCTTTTTTTATGTCTATCCAATAAGCCCTTACGCCAGACTGTGTAAGCAATTTACATTTTTGCATGGTGAATTCTTACAATAAGGCATCTCACCTAAGAAACATGGAGCCAACTAAGAATAATCGTTATACTGTGCGCTTCAAATTCATCTCAAGGGCAAATAAGACGTAATGAGCAACAGACAATCTGCCATTCGCGATTTATCTAATATTAAAGACTTTATCCGCTGGACCTACACACGCTTTCAAAATGCCGATTTATTCTATGGCCACGGTACAGACAATCCTTGGGATGAAGCCGTACAGCTGGTGATGGGAGCATTAAAATTACCCTTAGATTTTGATCGCGACATGCTGGATTGCGCCCTCACTCAAAACGAAAAAAAGCAGATAGTCAAACTTGTCCACCGTCGTATAAACGATCGTGAACCCTTGCCATACCTGCTGGGCGAGGCATGGTTTATGGGCTTGCCATTCTACGTTAGCAAAGACACTCTGATTCCCCGATCGCCAATTTTGTCTTTATTGGAGTGCGAATTTTCACCTTGGCTGATGCATTACCCCTTTAACATTTTAGACATGTGCACGGGATCAGGCTGCCTTGGCATTGCCGCATCCTTGGTGTTTGAAGATGCTCAGGTGGATATGACAGATATTAGCGAAGCCGCCCTCGACATTGCCAAGAAAAACATACAGCGTCATCAACTAGAAGACAGAGTACAGACCATTCACTCTGATATGTTTGCAGCCTTGCAAGGCAAACAATATGAATTGATCATTTGCAACCCACCGTACGTAGACAAAAAGGATTTTGATACGGCACCGCAAGAATTTCACAATGAGCCGCAACTGGCACTTACCTCTGGGGAGGACGGCTTAGAATTTACCCACAAATTCCTACATCAAGTCGCCCATTACCTTAAGGATGATGGTATTCTTGTGTACGAAGTTGGCAACACAGAAATCGCTCTACAAGAAGCCTATCCTGATACCCCTTTTATGTGGGTTGAGTTAGAGCAGGGTGGTAACGGCGTGTTTATCTTAACCAAAGAACAATTAAACGAACTATTACACGAGCAAAATTAATCTATGTCCGGCAATACTTTTGGAACGCTTTTTAAAGTCACCACGTTTGGTGAAAGTCATGGGTTGGCCTTAGGCGCCATAGTCGATGGCTGCCCTCCAGGCATTGAAATCAGTGAAGCCGATCTACAGCGCGATCTCGATTTGAGAAAACCAGGCACATCTAAACACACCACGCAACGTCGCGAACCCGATCAAGTCAAAATCTTATCTGGCGTGTTTGAAGGCAAAACGACCGGCACACCAATAGGCCTACTGATTGAAAATACCGATCAACGCTCTAAAGATTATGGCAACATAGCGAATACTTTCCGCCCAGCTCACGCAGATTACACCTACGACCAGAAGTACGGTTTTCGAGACTATCGCGGAGGTGGTCGTTCATCGGCCAGAGAAACAGCCATGCGAGTGGCTGCTGGCGCCATTGCCAAAAAGTATCTCAAACAGCAGTTTGGTATCGAAATTCAAGGCTTTCTATCTCAACTTGGCCCCATTAAGCTGGACACCAAAGATCTGTCGCAAGTGTACGATAACAGCTTTTTCAGTCCAGACCCTGATGCCATTCCACAACTTGAAGAATACATGACAGCTTTGCGTCGTGCAGGGGATTCGGTGGGGGCTAAAATCACCGTCATTGCTCGCAACCTCATGCCCGGACTCGGTGCGCCTGTGTTTGACCGCTTAGATGCCGATATCGCCAAAGCCATGATGGGTATCAATGCAGTAAAAGGCGTTGAAATTGGTGATGGTTTTGATGTGATTGAACAAAAAGGCAGTGAACATAGAGATGAGATGACCCCAGAAGGTTTCTTGAGCAATCATGCAGGCGGTATTTTAGGCGGCATTTCATCAGGGCAAGACATCTTAGTTAATATTGCTCTGAAACCCACTTCAAGCATCACCACGCCTGGTAAGAGTATCGACCGGGATGGCAACTCGATTGATATCATCACCAAGGGACGTCACGACCCTTGTGTGGGCATTCGCGCGACACCCATCGCTGAAGCCATGCTGGCGCTTACTTTAATGGATCATCTATTACGTCATCGTGGTCAAAATGCCGATGTTATGTGCGCTACTCCGATAATAAAAGGGCAAGCGTAAAACTTGCAAAGCAATCAAAAAAGCCGCCTCTTATGTTGCGGCTTTTTTGATTAGCGAAGATTAATTATGAAGGATTTAAAAGAGATTGTTTTTATGTCTTCCGTTATTCGAATACAAGTAGGTTCCAATAATCCAGTCAAGGTCAGTGCAGCAAAAAGTGCTTTTGAACAGGCTTTCCCTAATCACATTATTCATTGCCAAGGCATGACAGCGCCATCTAACGTGGCTGAGCAACCTATGACAGAAGCAGAAACGCGATTGGGCGCACAAAATAGAGCCATTTATTGTCATCAGCATCCTATTGATTCCAACATGCAATATTCTGTTGCTATGGAAGGGGGCGTTGATGACTTTCAAGAAGGGCCTGCGACCTTTGCCTATGTAGCGATTATGGATCAGCAAGGAAACTTACATACTGGCCGCACCGCCAATCTACCGTTGCCAGCGGCCATTTATCAAAGATTACAACAAAATGAAGAACTTGGCCCCATTATGGATGACGTCTTCAACACGGTAAACATTCGTCAAAAAGGCGGTGCCATTGGGTTATTTACTAATCATGCCGCTACGCGAGAAAGTGTCTATAGCCAAGCGATTATCTTAGCCTTGGCACCAGTACTACATCCGATTCATTTTTAAGCACGTTAGAGAAAAGCCATTATGAAGTACCAATGGGTTATTTTTGATGCCGATGAGACCTTATTTCACTTCGATAATTTTTCAGGTCTCAAGCAGATGTTCAAACAACATCAAGTCGATTTTGATCAGGCTGACTTTGAAGCTTACCAAAAAATCAACAAACCTTTATGGGTGGCATACCAAAATGGCGCCATTACCGCCACAGAACTTCAAACCAGACGCTTTGATGAATGGTCAAAACGGCTCGGTATTAGCTCGCATGAGCTAAATCAAAATTTTCTGCATGCCATGGCGGATATCTGTAAAACCCTTCCTGGCGCTAAAGAGCTGGTAAGACAACTACATCAAGCTGGAACCAAAATGGCCATTATGACGAACGGTTTTACCCAGTTGCAAAGCATACGTTTAGAACGAACAGACATGCATCATTTCTTTGACCACCTGATCATTTCAGAACAAGTAGGGCACGCCAAACCCAGCTCAATCATCTTTGATCATGCCTTCGAAAAAATGGGACAGCCTGACAAACAAAACGTACTCATGGTTGGCGACACATTGGAATCAGACATTTTGGGTGGCAACCAATATGGTATTGACACATGCTGGTTAAATCATAACAAGCAAACGGATACCATCATTACTACCGATATCATTCCCACTAAGAGCGTTGGCAGTCTGATGGAATTACACTCCTGGTTATTTAAAGATTCCCTTATCAAATCACTTTAATAAAATTTTTGGGATGTTAAAAATCTTTATAAAACAACGCATCTAAATAAAAGAAAGAGATTATATAGTCCCATCAAACAATCTAGATCAGAATCAAGATTGAATGGCGTTTAATCGAAAGGCTTAATTATCAACGGGTAATTGAATATTGAACGACAGAAAAACTGAGAAACAGTTTTGATTGTACTGGAATCAATAGATACTGCTTAGATATTCACCGTGGACCCAATGGATTGCAAGCATGGAAGGTGAGTGCAGTGCTACTATCCACTTCCCCTAAACTTCTAAATTTCTTATAAAAGTAAATTCTTTGGCGCTTTCTCTCAGCCTATAAGTAGTAGAAGGCCTTCCTTTTCCAGAGGGAGCCTTTATGCCAATTTCTTCTACTATATCTGCTTGCTCTAAACGTCTACGAAAGGATTTTTTTTGAATGGTTTTATCAATCAAAACTTCTAAAAAATGCTGTAACTCTGGCAATGTGAATTCTTCAGGAAGCGCGTAAGCTGGTACCATGGAATAGAGAGCTTTCTGTTTCAACCTTTCCCTAGCGGCTTTCATAATCGCTATATGATCAAACGCGAGATCTTTCGTTAATGCTTCTTCATACACTTCCCAGCGCACTTCAGATACATTCTCAACAAAGCTTTGACAAGCTTGCCAAGCGACTAATGCAGTATAAGCCACAGTAACTGACCACCCTCTAGCATCTCTATGCTGGTTACCAACACTCATCAGTTGTTCTATATAAGGAGCTTTAACACCAGTCTTCTCTTGCAATTTACGTTGCACTGTATCTTCTAAAGACGAGTCTTTTGATTCATCCACGAAACCACCTGGCAAGGCCCATTTATCTTTTTCTGGATACTCGCTTCGCTTGGTGAGTAACACCAATAGCTGTCCATTATGAAAGGTAAAAATAGCCGCATCGACTGTAACAAGTGGCGATAGATAATCTCTACGATCATATTTCTGTAGAAAAGCAGCTTCTGAATTGTGCATTTTTAACCACCTTAAATAACATTGTTAGTAATAATATTAGCACATAGTGTCTTTAAGACAAAAAATATGTTGACAAATATAGTGTCTATAAGACACTATATTATCACACAACGAGGTAATGGAGTGTCAACATGAGTATTCGAGCCATAGCAAATCAACAAGAAGCATTAGATATAGCATTCTTAACTTTTTCAGGAGGAGAGAGGCATGTGCAGTTAGCGGAAACCTCTTTGCTTTACATCAACCAAATCGATCTAGAGTGTCGAATTCAAAACACGACAGATGTTATGGATTTGCTATTACTAGTGAATGCTCTGCGCCATAAGTTTGGTATTGATTTAATGATCAATTTAACCATTCCGTATTTGCCTTATGCTCGTCAAGACAGAGTTTGCGCACCTGGACAGGCATTCTCACTAGAAGTGTTTGCAGGAATATTGAACAGCACAGCTTGTAACAGCATGACTGTATGGGATTGTCATAGTCAGGTTGGTATCGATCTAACTCAAGCGCAAAACATTACTCCTGAGAACATTATTGCAACAAGCCCTAAATTAGTAAGCCTATTAACAGCAGAAAGCAGTGTATTAGTTTGCCCTGATAACGGCGCCAAAGTGCGATGCGAAGCAATTAAAACGTTCTTTTCTCTTCCTTACATGATTCAGTGCGAAAAAAAACGAGACCCAAGTACAGGAAAAATCACTCATACAGAAGTCGGAGTTGAGTCTTTGAAAGGGAAAACAGCAATCATTACCGACGATATCTGCGATGGCGGTTTCACCTTCATTAAGATCGCTGAGCAGCTTAAAGCAAAAGGAGCAGAGAAGGTTGTGCTGTATGTAACACATGGGATTTTCAGCAAAGGTATCGAAGTATTTGATGGTTTGATCGACGAAATTTACACCAGCAACAGTTTTGAGAAAGCCTTCAACAACACAAAATTAAACGTAATTAACTACTAATAGATTATAAAGAAAGGAGTATTTTCATGAATCCATTAATGGCCATAGACTTCTATAAAGCAGACCACAGACGCCAGTATCCAGAGGGAACAGAATACGTGTACTCTAATTTCACCCCAAGATCATCTCGCTTAGCGCCTGTTATTGATGGTTTTGATGATCGAGTAGTCTTTGTTGGTTTACAAGGCTACATAAAGCGTTTCTTGATTGATACTTGGAACGAAAATTTCTTCAACAAACCTAAGCAAGACGTTATTGCAAAATATAAACGCCGTATGGACTCTTCATTAGGGGAAGGAGCTATACCCGTAGATCACATTGAAGCTTTGCACGATTTAGGCTACTTGCCATTAGAGATTAAAGCCTTGCCTGAAGGCAGTCGCGTTAACATAAAAGTGCCCATGTTCACGATAATTAATACGCTCCCCGAGTTTTATTGGTTGACTAACTACTTAGAAACCAGTGTCAGTGCTGAAGTATGGAAAATGTGTACAACGGCAACGATTGCCTACGAGTACAAGCGACTTTTAAATAATTATGCCTCTAAAACCGGTGCACCGTTGGACTTTGTGCCATTACAAGGGCACGATTTTAGCTTCCGTGGTATGAGTTGTATTGAAGATGCTGCTCAATCAAGCATGGGACACTTAACCAGTTTTATCGGTACGGATTCTGTTGCCGCTATTGATTACGCCGAAGATTACTACAATGCAGAAGGGGTGGTTGGTGTTTCCGTACCGGCCACTGAGCACAGCGTCATGTGCATGGGCACTCAAGATGGCGAGATCGAAACTTTCCGTCGGTTAATTACCGAGCTGTATCCAAAAGGCGTGGTAAGTATCGTGTCTGATACGTGGGACTTTTGGCAAGTGGTAACGACCTTCGCTAGTGAATTGAAGGATACCATTCTTACTAGGGAAGAGGATGCCCTCGGCCTTGCTAAAGTGGTATTTAGACCAGACAGTGGTGATCCTGTAAAAATCATTTGCGGTGATCCTAGCGCAGAGCCTGGCTCTCCAGAGTATAAAGGTGCAGTAGAATGTCTTTGGGATATTTTTGGTGGAGATATCACTGACAAGGGATACAAAATGCTCAACCAAAGAGTAGGGTTGATCTATGGTGATTCCATCACGCTACAACGAGCAGAAGCCATTCTAAAAGGGATGGAAGCAAAAGGCTTTGCTGCAAACAACATTGTTTTGGGGGTTGGTAGCTATACCTATCAGTATTTAACCCGAGATAACTTTGGATTTGCGATGAAAGCCACTTGGGGGCAAGTTAACGGAGAAGGAAGAGAAATCTATAAAGACCCTGTTACCGATAGCGGAACTAAGAAGTCTGCCCGAGGCTTACTGCGTGTCGAAAAAACGAAAAATGGTTTTGAGCTCTTCGATCAGCAAACACAGGGACAAGAGAAGCAGGGTGAGTTAAAAGCCGTATTCAAAAACGGCTCATTGTTGATAGACCAGTCTCTAATGGAAATTAGAGACAGATTAGCCATTTAACCATGTCGTGCCTTAATAGATACCATCTTTTAAGGCACTTTCATTTGGAGATGTTTGAATTTGAGTACCTTAAAAACCATCGTTTATATTGATATGGATGATGTATTGTATGATTTTATAGGCGCTTATAATGAAGCCTTGCTTCGAACACCTGAAATCCATTACCCACAATCACAATACGGTTTATAGCAATTTAACGTCTATATTTGGTGCTATTGAATCGGTATCAGAACTCATTAAATCAGAACAATTTGCCCCATAAATCCTTAAACTTATAGAAACTCAATTTTCTCTTTTTTCTTGTAACCGCAAAAACATGTTAATTTTTCAAAAGAAAGATCATTGTATACACGATATATTACTCTTTTGAAATTGGTACTTGGATGGAAGTTTTGAAATCTGCATTGCGATGAAATTCACCTTAATTATTGTAGAAGGAAGGATCACTATATATTTCAGTTATTTCCGATAAATGTTATTATCGGAAATAAATATAAGAGGAAAAATCCCCACAGTTTTGGTTGTACTTTATACTTTTCAATGAGTTAAGTTGTTTGTTAAGACGTGCTAACCCATTCCATCACTTTCTGACAAATAACTCTTCTGATGTTTCACGCACTATTTTATAGCCAGTCTCAGGTATTTATTAATGTCATTTTAATTTGCGTATCAATATAACTAAGAGTCAATCATTGAATAAAGGGTTTTCCAATAAATAACGAAATCGATGAAGGATATTTTCCAATTTTTCAATACAGGGTTATGAACACATAAAGTTGATTAAAATTTGAGCGTCAAGCATTTTGCTGATAGTGTGCATATTAGGTATGTAATTAAATATATATCTACTCATTATAAGATAACCATAAAAAGTAAGATTAAATGACGCTTACAAAGGAGAAGTTACATGAAAGGAAAAAAAGGAATATATAGAGGTTTGATTAGGACGCTGTGTTTTTTAATATGTATGCCATTATCATTCACCGCGATATCTCAACAAAATAGCCCAACCCTAGACCCCGAAAGTGATGGACAGTGGGGCGAATTAAAAAGCTGGCCATTAATTCCATTGCATATGCTCACCTTGCCTGACGGAAAAGTTCTTTCTTTTGGAACCAATGAATATGGTATGCAAGGCGGTTCATTCATTTTTGATGTTTATGATCCAAAGGAAGATCTGCACTTTACCTTGCCCAATCCATTGCCTACCGACATATTTTGTTCGCACGTTGCCCTAGATCCCACAACCGGTAAAGTACTCATTTTTGGTGGTGATGCGCGTAAGTCTGGGCCAGGTAATGCACTTGATGGTGTAAACGCACTAACCATTTTTGATCCAAAGACATTTTCTTTAACCGCTTCATCGCAGACCATGGAATATGCTCGCTGGTACCCTACTGTTGTCACACTCTCTAATGGAGAGATTTTGGTATTAGGTGGCCGAGACTTAGCACAAAATGGTAGCCATATTCCTGAAGTTTGGAATTCATCAACCGGGTTTAGAGAATTAACGAATGCCGCTATTGCAGACTTTCAAGGAAATCTAAACGACGCGGTATCGCTGGATGAAGCCTGGTGGTATCCACATGCATTCCAGCGTTCTAATGGTGATGTGGTGGTTATAGATGCCTATGGTAATGACGTGTACATCATGAATACCAGTGGCACAGGTACCCTTACCAACGCGGGCACCTTGCCCTTTGCTAGCCACAAGATGGATCCGTCGATAATGTACGACGTTGATAAAGTCTTAATGGTGGATATTGATGGTGGTCTGTGGTCTGTTAACCTTGCGACCAGCACACCAACCTATACCGAAGTTGCACAAATGCCTGACGGGCGCACAGCCGCCAATATGAACATTCTCGCAGATGGCTCGGTGATCATTACAGGTGGGACTGATTATGATCAAGCGCTTTTGGGCCAAGGCAGTGATCCCGTCGATTTAACCAATGCACAATACGACGCCTTGCGTTACATTCCTCAAACAAATCAACTTCTTACACTGGAAGCCGAACAAGTTGCTCGCCTTTATCATTCGGCGGCAGTTCAGCTTGAAGACGGACGCATAATTTCAGGTGGCGGTGGTGCACCTGGCCCGTTACAAAACTTAAATGCACAGTTTTTTACCCCCGACATTTTTTACCAAAATGGTTCGCTTGCTACTTTGCCAATCATTCAGTCGGTTGACAAAGTTGCAGATAACGGTGCTCAAATAACGATTAAAGTAAATGATTCATCAGTTATCAGCAGTGTCGGTGCGGTTCGCTCTGGCGGTGTGACACATTCGACCAATTCTGATACTCGCTATCTTAGTCTGACTTTTTCAAAAGTCGATTCAACCACCATTGTAGCAAATTTACCCAATGCCAATATCATGATCCCAGGTCACTGGATGCTTGCGGTTGTTAATAATGCAGGAGTTCCATCAAGCTATTCCTCTATTGGTGTAGGTGTGGCATCGGACTTTTTTGATGGGTTTGGCCCCCTCTCTGCCGCGGCCACCCCTTTACGAAAAGATCAGCCAAACATTAATGGTGCATTTAACGTAGATGCCTTAGCTCGCTTTGACGATATAGATGGCGGAAATTGGCAACGTATCTTTGATTTTGGTAATGGCATAGCAGCGAACAATATTTTGTTAGGGCAAGTCGAGGATACCAATGCAATGCGGTTTGAAATTCACAATGGTGGTGCGTTTGCAACGTTAGATGTAGCAAATGCCATAGTAGAAGGTGAAACCGCATTATTTTCAGCTAATGTGACCGATACTGGTTTTATGTCTCTTTATAAAAACGGCATTTTAATAGGGTCAGTACAAGGGATAGTACCACCAGACGTAGACAGAAATCTCGAACTCGTCGGCTACTCTAATTGGCCCGATGACAGTCCGCTGATTGGTGAAGTATCGAGTTTAGTCTTCACCGGCAATGTTGATTTCCCGGACTCTGATTATACGCCAGTGCCAACCGGCCTAGCGTTTTTTGCAAAAGCGGTGGCACATTTCGATAACCTTGGTGGTGGAGCATGGCAACGGGTTTTCGACTACGGCGATGGCCCTGCAACCAACAATATCTTACTTACCCAAGTGATTTCGGGAAACACGCTACGGTTTTCGTTTTGGAAGGATGGCGTAGAACACATACTTGATGTACCTGGCACAATTGTACAAGGCGAATCTGCAAGCTTTATTGCACAAATCACACAAGACGGACTGCTGCAACTATTTAAAAATGGTGAGTTAATCGGCAACCAACAAGTGACAACACTGCCCGATGATGCCGACAGAACTAACAAACTGATAGCATCCTCTAATTGGGTTGCGGATACCCCTTTAATTGGCGGTGTCACCTCGATTTTAATTGACGAAAATGGCAGTAACCCAGTGCCGACAGGCTTGGCATTTTTTGCCGAAGCCACCGTGCGTTTTGACGATATAAGCGCAGGTACATGGCAACGGGTTTTCGACTATGGAAACAACGACGCAACTAACAACATTAGGCTTACTCAAGTTAACAACACAAGCACCCTACGTTTTTCTTTTTGGAAGGATGGCACAGAACATAAACTCGATGTGTTAGGAGGCATTGAAGAAGGAAAGCAAGTAACCTACCGGGCTCAAGTTGATACCAATGGCATAATGTCTTTGCATAAAAACGCTGAGCTGATTGGCGAATTTGATGCCGCTACTACTCCTACTCACGAAGACAGACCCAATAAACTAGTAGGCTCATCAGCATCTACGGGTAGCGTCAGTACTAACCCGCTCATTGGTGAACTGATATCTATTGTTGTAGATGAAAATGGCAGTATTCCACTGTTAAATAATTTAATCTTTTTTGCAGAAGCAACCGTTCGTTTTGACGATGTTGACGTCGGTGAATGGCAACGGGTTTTTGACTACGGCAATGGCCCTGAAGAAGATAATATCTTTCTCGGTCAAGTAATAGATAGCGAGACAATGCGCTTCGCTTTCTGGAAAGGCGATGTCGAGTATTCACTCGATATTCCAGGTGCCATCGTTGAAGGCGAAGTCGTCACCTATACCGCACAAATTACGTCAAGTGGGTTGATGCAATTATACAAAAACGGGGACCTTTTAGGAGAATATCAAGCGCCAACTGTTCCTGAGAATGTTGAGAGAGCAAACAAGCTTGTTGGCGAGTCTAATTGGCAAGTCGATACGCCTCTAGATGGAGAAGTGTCCTTTATTACAGTACTGGATAACCTGTAAAGCGTGCGAGGATTGCCTTCTCTACTTGCAAGTTGATGCAAGTAGAGAAGGTATACCCTACCTTATGGGTTAAGCTAGCTACTTTCTAAAGATCGCTTTTTATATGAAGCATTATCAGAAAAATTAAAGACCTCTAAAATCTATTTAATTCCTTTCGAATGACGCCCCTAAGCCTGTTGGCATTCATCACCACAGTAACTGAAGACAAGGACATAGCTGCTCCGGCAATAATTGGGCTAAGTAACCAGCCGGTGAATGGATATAAGATTCCAGCCGCAACGGGAATTCCTAAAGTATTGTAAGCAAAAGCCCCCCAAAGATTTTGTTTAATATTACGAATGCTGGCTTTACTCACAGAAATAACGTCCACCAAGGCATTGAGATTGTTATGCAATAAGGTGACGTCCGCGCTTTCTATGGCCACATCGGTTCCTTGCCACATAGCAAAGCCCACATTGGCTTGTGTCAGCGCTGGCGCATCATTGATGCCATCACCTATCATGCCGACCACATACCCCTGACGTTGAAGAGATTGAATCCGTTCGAGTTTGTCTTCTGGCATCAATTCCGCATGACATTCATCCAGTGCTAATTGACTGGCAAGCTGCATGGCGTTTATTTTTTGATCACCGGTCAGCATTACCAGCTTTATGCCCATGTTTTTTATTTTTTTCAATACGTTAGAAACATTTTCTTGAAGCGGATCTTGCAATAAATAATGGCTTAACAATGTGTCTTTTGTGAATAGAAAAATATGACTACCCGCCTCCATAGTATTAATAGAAGGTGGAACAGTAAGCCCCATCTGGTTAAACAGTTTGTCATTACCAAGGTAGTACCAGGTGTTTTGATATCGACCACGTACACCTAAGCCGGGCAAATTTTCATATTCTGTTAATTCAATGTCAGCAAAAGAAGGTTTGTCCCACCTTTGATGAGTCACCTCCTGCTGATCAATATAGTCAAGCAAGGCTTGAGCCAGAGGGTGATTGACTCTATTTTCCAGAGCTTTAATCATAGCATGAAGAAAACCAATTTGAGCATGCTCACTAATTAGCTTGTCTTTTATGACCCTAGGCTTACCTTGCGTAAGGGTGCCGGTTTTATCAAACACTAAACAATCCAGTTTGCTGGCCACTTGCAAAGCGTCCCCATTACGAATCAGTCCCCCAACCTCTGCAGCTTTACCTACCCCTATCATGGTTGAAATGGGGGTCGCCAAACCAAGGGCGCATGGACAAGCAATAATTAATACCGACACAGAGGTTACCAGCATATAGGAGTACTCATGAGCTTCTGCAAAGTGATACCAAGCTAACGCAGTCAGTATGGCGACTATGATAACGCTCGGTACAAATATCTCAGACACCTTATCAGCCAAGTGACTGATTGGCGGCTTAGAATTTTGCGCACGACTGACCATATCCACTATCTTGGCAAGCTGGGTTTGCTTGCCGGTTTTAAGCACCCTAATCAGCAAACTGCCATTGGTATTGATGGTACCAGCCTTAACGGCATCTCCTATCCCTTTATGCACTGGCTCGGATTCCCCCGTTAACATGGCTTGGTTCAGATAAGACTGCCCTGCTACCACTTCGCCATCGACTGGCACCGCATCACCAGCGCGCAATCGCAGCAAATCTCCCACCTTTACAAGTGCAACAGGCACCGAAAGATCTTCACCGTCACGAACCAGAATGGTTTGCTTGGGGGCTAGATATAACAAATTTTGTAATGCTTGATTGGTCTTTCTTCTGGCTTTCACTTCAAGTGCCTGACCTAGGTTAATTAAACCAATAATCATCACTGCGGCTTCAAAATACAAATGTCGAGTATTGGCTGGTAAATAGTCAGGCAACACCACCACTAATGCGGAGTACAGCCAAGCACTGCCGGTGCCAATTGCGATTAACACATCCATATTGGCATGATGTGAACGGACGGCTTTCCATGCACTGATAAAGTAGTGCTTCCCAGCGAAATACATGACGAAGGCACATAGAATCCCCATAAAAGACCATACAAGCTGATCGGTGAGCGAGCTCACTATCATGCTTCCGCCCAATAAGCCATAGAGCATAAGGGGGATACCAAGGGAAAGCCCCATCAAAGATGAGATTATTTTGTGACGATATTCTTTGGCATCTTTAGCCGCTTTTTGTGCTGCGTTTTGTTGCGCATCCGTCACCAACTCACCTTGATAACCCGCATGGTAAATAGCCGCCAATAAGTCTTGATGACTGGCAGAGCTGGTCACTTGAGCAAGGTGACTGGCAAAATTCACGTCAACCTTTTGGGTACCCTCTACTTGGGTTAAGGCTGTTTGAACATTATTAACACAAGCGGCACAGGTCATGCCTGAAATTGCAATTTGATACTCATTTGCAGCTTCCCTTGCGGGTTGAGTTAAATGCGCTGTTTCTCCTCCATCCGCCTCATTCGATGACCCATTATCCACTTCTTGCAGGGAAGCTTTTTCGCTTTTTTCGCTTTTTTCGTTCTTTTCGCTCAATGCAAAACCCGCTTGCTCAACACTGTCTCGGATCTGCTCTAAGGTTAAATCGGATAAAACCTCTAGTTGATTGCCCTTAGGCTCACCACTCACTTCGGCATTCGGGCTCATTGTTTGAATCTGTTCGCGTATTTTACGAACACAGGATTGGCAATTCATGCCATAGACGGACAAGGTCAATTTTGCTTTATTTGCTTCCGTCATGGCCATCCTCCAATGGGCTGTTTTTTTTGGAAACAGCCTGTAGGGAAACAGCTTGCGCTGAGACATCTTGCCAATCTTCAATTAAACAACAAATAGAATGACCATTCGGCACGCCGTCTGGCATAGATTCCCAAGTTGCTAAAGCCGCTTCCATGTTGGCGAGATGCGCTTGTAACTGCGCTATCTTAGCCTTGGTTTGAGGTACTTTTTGCTGGAGTAGATCCCGTACGGTAGGGCAAGGAGAATCACCATTATCAGACTGCTGCAGAATGTTTTCGACCTGCTTAAGGCTAAAGCCAAGTTCAGTCGCTTGACGAATAAATTTCAGCCGTTGCAACGCCTTATTGTCATACAGTTGATACTGGTTATCAGGGTGTCGTTCGGCTGTGATCAGGCCCAAGCGAGTGTAATACCGAACGGTATCTGGGCTAACTAAGGCTTTTTTTGCTATTTCACTGACGCGCATACCCACTCCTAATGTCATTCATTCTAAAAAGATAAACTAATAGCTTGAGTATAAAACCTATGAGTAACACACAGGTCAAACATTAAGACAAAAAAAACCGACCTGCATTTTTGCACATCGGTTCGACAAGAAAGGTAAGAATCCGTTTTTTTAAAGGTAAAGCCTTAATGAAGTTTTAATTTGGGTTTTACCACCTTGCCAATTTTCTGTGCAGCCATAATCACAGTAGCTTTGATCCAGCCGTGAATGGCAATCAAATGCAATCGATACAAGGACACATACACAAAACGCGCTAAACGACCTTCAATAAACATAGAACGACTGCTCAGGTTGCCCATCAAGCTGCCCACAGTACTGTAACGACTTAGATTAACGAGTGAACCGTAATCCTTGTATACGTAGTCTTTCTGAGTTTCACCAAGAAAAGCGGATTTAATGTTGTCGAACACCAAGGATGCCATCTGATGTGCAGATTGAGCACGTGGCGGCACAAATGAGCCATCTGCTTGTTTGCAAGCACAGCAATCACCTATCACATAAACATTGTCGAACTCTGTGGTTTGTAAACTGGGTTTCACCAAAATCTGATTGTTTCTTGTGGTTTCAAAGCCCTCAATCTGTGCCACAAAGTCAGGGGCTTTCACGCCGGCGGCCCAAATCATGAGGTTAGCATCAATGGTAGCTTCCTCAGCGGTTTGAAAACCACCATCAAAAGCGCGAACCACACGGGTTTTTTCGCTGATTTTAACGCCCAAATGGGCAAGTTCTTTGGCGGCTAAGCCAGCAATACGATCTGGCAAGGCCGGTAATATTCGCTCACCTGCTTCAATTAATTCCACTTGAACACGCTTACCAGACATCTCTGGCATGCCATAAGATTTAAGCAATTCTGCCACATGGAAAAGTTCAGCGGAAAGCTCAACTCCCGTTGCACCACCACCGACAATGGCCAATTTCAGTTTGGAGTCACCGCCTTCTTGGTGAATACGCAAAAATTGTTGCAATAAGGCTTGCTGAAAGCGCTCAGCTTGACGATGAGAGTCCAAGAAATAACAATGCTCTGCCACGCCGGGGGTGCCAAAGTCGTTACTCACGCTACCCACCGCCATGACTAAGATGTCGTAACTAAGACTGCGTTCTGGTAAAACTTGGTGGCCTTTATCGTCTTCAATGGCCGCAAGGGTTAACACTCGCTCCTTGGGGTCAACATTGATCAGGGTGCCAAGTTGAAACTGATAGTGATGTTTGGCTGCGTGAGCTCGGTAATTTAAACCATCATTGTTGATGTCTAACGAGCCTGTTGCCACCTCATGAAGCAAGGGCTTCCAAATGTGCGTCTGACTTCTGTCAATCAATACCACTTCGGCTTGACGTTTTTTACCAAACACTTTGCCAAGCTTGGTCACTAGCTCTAAACCGCCAGCGCCACCGCCTACCACCACAATCTTTTTCATATGTGCCACCTATAAACATTGAATTATCGGGAAAAGATTCCACAAAACCCTTTCCCGATAAGACAGTAAGGCCTTTTATTATTATCAATGATTTTGTCGTTGAGCCAAGAGTTTATCCAGGGTATTCGCAAATACCATTCTATCTTGTTGACTGAAACTGGCTGGCCCACCTGTTTGCACGCCAGAAGAACGCATCTGCTCCATGAAATCGCGCATATTCAAACGCTGGCGTATGTTTTCCTTAGTATACAACTCACCCCTAGGATTAATGGCCACAGCACCCTTATCAATGATTTCAGAAGCCAAGGGAATATCAGCCGTAATAACAATATCTTCAGCCGTCGCCTCTTCCACTATGTAATTGTCCGCCACATCGAATCCGGAACTTACCACTCGACGTTCAATCCATTTAGATGGTGGAATAGACACTGCTTGGTTAGCGACAAGAATACAAGGAATTTGAACGCGTTCAGCGGCACGAAACAGAATGTTTTTAATCACATTTGGACAAGCATCCGCATCAACCCATAAACGCATAAGAACTCCTTATTAAATAAGGCGTTATTATTAGCCAGAGAAAGTATTAAATCCAGTTCAATCTACTAGAAAACAAGGAGGCATAACCTCCTTGTTTTACACAAGGGTGACTTTGTAAGCGACAAATGATCACATATTGGGGTAATTTGGCCCGCCAGCTCCTTCCGGCGTCACCCAAGTAATGTTTTGTGAAGGGTCTTTAATGTCGCAGGTTTTACAATGAATACAGTTTTGAGCGTTGATTTGAAAACTGGATGCGCCTTCCGCTTCCACCACTTCATAAACACCCGCCGGACAATATCGCTGAGCAGGCTCAGCATATTTTGGTAAGTTGGTGCCAAGGGGAATATTGGCATCGGCCAAACGCAAATGACAAGGTTGATCTTCCTCGTGATTGGTATTGGATAAAAATACCGAGGACAACTTATCAAAGCTTAACAAACCATCTGGTTTTTTATAATCTGGTGCCGTATGTTTATTTGCGGTTTCTAGACAAGCGTAATCTGGCGTCATGTCATTGAAGCTAAGAGGAAGATTACCCGCAAAGATATTTTGATCCAACCAGTTGTAAGCCCCGCCCCAGAAAGTTCCCAACTTATGCATCACTGGAACAAAATTACGTGCCCGCTGCAATTCCTTGCCCAACCAAGATGAAGTTAACACTTCATCAAAATGAGCAAGCTCAGACACATAACTATCCGCTTGTAAGGCATCATAAACCGTGTCTGCAGCAAGCATGCCGCTCTTCATTGCGGTATGGGTGCCTTTAATTTTAGCAGGGTTAAGGGTGCCCGCATCGCAACCAATAATCAGGCCACCTGGGAAGCTTAACTTGGGCAATGAAGACCAACCGCCTTTGGCAATCGCTCGCGCACCATAGGAAACTCGCTTACCCCCTTCAAGGTGCTTAGCAATCAATGGGTGATGTTTGTAACGCTGAAACTCATCATAAGGACTTAGATAAGGGTTTTTATAGTTCAAGTCGACAATCAAGCCGACGACGACTTGGTTATTTTCAAGGTGGTACAAGAAACCACCGCCACCTGCTTCTTTACCTAACGGCCAGCCTGCTGTATGAATGACGGTGCCAGGCTTACTCATTTCAGCAGGCACATCCCAAAGCTCTTTAATACCTAGGCCATAATGTTGTGGCGCTTTGCCTTCATCTAGCTTGTATTGAGCAATAAGTTCTTTGCCCAAGTGACCACGACAGCCTTCTGAGAAAATGGTGTATTTGGCTTTTAACAGCATACCTGGCATATAGCTGTCTTTTTCCGAACCGTCTTCAGCGATGCCCATGTCGCCGGTAATGATGCCTTGCACATTACCCTCTTCATCGTATGCCAATTGGGCTGCAGAAAATCCTGGAAAGACTTCCACGCCAAGATTTTCCGCTTGTTCCGCCAACCAGCGCGTAAGATTGCCAAGGCTGATAATGTAATTGCCTTCATTGTGTAAGGTTTTTGGCATCATCCAACTGCTCAATTTGCGAGCAGCGCTTTCTGAGCTCAACCAATGCAATTCATCGACATTAACTTTCGTTTCCAGTGGTGCGCCCATCTCCTGCCAATCTGGGAACAACTCGGTTAAGGCTTTGGGGTCAACAACGGCACCCGATAAAATGTGGGCACCAATTTCAGAGCCTTTTTCAACCAAACACACACTGATCTCTTTTTCGTCAGCCTGAGCTTTTTGCATGATGCGACACGCAGTGGAAAGACCTGCTGGGCCACCACCGACAATCACCACATCAAATTCCATTACTTCTCTTTCTGTCATACTGCCTCCCAACAAGGGCAAATTTTTATTGTTATTTCGCGATATTAACGCGCAAAACTCGCTTCATTCAGCACTTCTACCGATTCACGACCAGACTCAATGGCCAGATAGAATGCACTTGCTCTTGGCAAAATATGATCACAATAAAAGATCACGGACTGACGCCAAGATTGCTTTTGCTGTGTGTCCATTTGGGAATCTTGTTGACTGACAAACAAGGCTTTGACTTGCAGCCAAGCACCAATCACGTAACCCATTAACATCATGTAAGCATAGGCGGAACCTGTGCCTAGTCTAGTGTCTTTTTGCATTGCAGCTAAACACAAATCGGTGGCTTGTTTGGCCTGCTCTATCGCCTTCGCCAGTTTTTCCAGCGGCGCATCTGTAACGGCGCCTTGCCACTGCTCTAGGTCGCTGGCCATTTCAACCAACAAATCCTGCACAGCAGCACCTTGATCGGCGTAGAGTTTACGTCCAATCAAGTCGATGGCCTGTATGCCATTGGTGCCTTCATAGATAGGTAGGATTCGAGCATCACGAGCATGTTGGGCAACCCCCGTCTCTTCAATAAAGCCCATGCCACCGTGCACCTGAATCGCTAATGAGGTAATTTCTTGAGCTTGCTCAGTGATCCAGCCTTTTACAATGGGCGTGTAAAGTGCGGTGCGAGCCATGGCCTTTGCTTTTACTTCATCATTAGCGAGATGAGATAAGTCATTCTCTATTGCCGCCACATAAATTAATGAACGCATGGCATCAATTTGTGACTTCATTGTCATCAGCATACGCAATACATCTGGGTGCTCAATAATGAAGGCTTTGCCCGAACCATCTGCTTTCATGCCTTGCTTGCGTTCTTTGGCATAAGCCAATGCTTGCTGATAAGCCCGCTCCGCGATGGCAAGTCCCTGTAAACCAACCCCTTGTCGAGCGTTATTCATCATAGTAAACATGGCTTTTAAGCCCTGATGCTTTTCACCCACTAGGTAACCCAACGCTCCTTCTTTTTCACCAAAACTCATCACACAGGTGGGCGATGCATGAATCCCCAGCTTGTGCTCCACAGAAACCACTTGCACATCGTTACGCTGTGAAGGCTCTCCGGCATCGTCTAATAAGAATTTTGGTGCTAGGAACAGAGAAATCCCTTTAACCCCCTCAGGCGCGTTAGGAAGACGAGCTAACACCAAATGAATGATGTTGTCACTCATTTGATGATCACCCCAGGTAATGTAGATTTTTTGCCCCTTGATACGGTAAGCATCACCATCCGGTGTGGCTTTACAAGCAATCGCAGCAAGATCAGAGCCTGCGGAAGGCTCGGTTAGGTTCATGGTGCCAGCCCATTCTCCACTGAGCATTTTGGGAAGGTATTGTGCTTTTAATTCAGTACTTGCATGATGGCTAATGGCTTCGATTGCACCATGACTTAACAAAGGGCACAGAGAAAATGCTAAGTTTGCAGATTGAACGCCTTCATTAATGGCTGTGGCAATGAAAGAAGGTAAGCCTTGGCCACCGTATTGCGGATCACCAGAAAGACCTACCCAACCACCCTCAGCGTAAGCTTTGAATGCTTCTTTAAAGCCCTTGGCTTCATGAACTTGGCCATTTTCAACCCGTGATCCTTCACTGTCACCACTGGCATTGATAGGCGCAATCACTTGCTCTGCCAATTTACCAGCTTCACCCAGAATGGCTTCTAACAGCTCCTGATCAATCGGTTCATCAAGGTAAGGCGCCAGCTTATTCATGTTAGCAACAGAAAGTAAGCTGAATAAAATATCGTTAACAGGATATTGGTAGTCGCTCATTTTTTATTCTCCGGTATAGGTTATCCGAGCGGATGTATACCTATAGAATGGAAAAAGAAAGCCAATTCCTCAATAACATTTCTAACCTATATTTCTAACAATTCCAATCAGCCGCTTTGACAACAGGATATCAGTGCCTGTTATCTGGGCGCTTCATCTCCTTACCAAACTTTAAATATTCCTCACTTTTTCGGTATTCACCGGGTGTCATTCCAGTCCATTTTTTAAACGAACGGAAAAACGCACTGGGTTCATCAAAGCCCATTAAGGCGGCAATATCATTGATACTGAGCTGCGGAGCATTCATATAAGTGATAGCAGCCTCTTTGCGACACTCGTCTTTTATTTGTTGGTAGGAGGTCTGTTCATCGTTCAAACGACGACGTAAGGTTGAGACACTCATATTTAATGCACTGGCCACTTCATCCGCACTGGGCATTTCGCGCGAAAAGTCTTTACCTAACATGGCCATGACTTGCGATTTTAAGCTGTTGTCATTCTCTACCATAACCAACAGCTGATAAGGCGCGGTTTTTAAAAAACCGCGTAAGCTGTCTTCTGTCTGTACGATTGGCATATCCAAATAGCTGGCCGGAAATACCAAGGCATTGGCATGCTGGTTAAATTTCACTTCCGATTGAAAAAGGGTTTTGTAATATTCCACATCGTCTGGTCTTTCGTTGGTAAAATACGCAGCCTTTAGATGCAAACGACGGCCAATTAACCAGCAAATAAAGTGATGCCACATAGACAAGGTGGTTCTTAGTTGTTCGTTGGATTCAGGTGTCACTAAGCTTTCAATATTTTGGTCAGACGAACTCAATGGACCAAATGTCACCAAGGCAAAACGCCCTTTTTTGATCAACACAGGTTTTATGGTAGGGCCACGACAAATTTCATAAAAGTCACTGCAACGATATAAAGCATGTGCCAAACTGCGAGCATGAATAATGGATAAGCACATCATACGAAATGCGCCATTCGGAATTTTACCACCACTTAGCATGCCAAACGACTCGTCTTGCATCAGCCACATGAGTTTTTGATACAAGATGCCAAATCGGTAAGCAGAAAAAGTATCCTTGTTCTCTAACTCGTCTGGCGTAATTTCAAGACTCTCTAAAACCGCCTCCCGATCAAGTCCTTGCTTCTCCACTGCTTTTAAAAGATAGCGGACACTCGACATAGGAACAGTAGCTTTCAATCTTATCACCTTAGTAATTTGTAAATGGTAGTCAGTGTGTTGTTAAGTATACGGACAAAACATAAAAAAAGGCTGCGCTGCAGCCTTATTTTATTTTACATGCTTTTGCTTAATTTTCTTCTGTAAATGCAGACAACAACTCATCAACGGACAAGTCCTCACTGTCAGAGTCGATGGCGGTATTAAACGCTTTGTTGTCTTGTGGCTTCTCACTATCCGGTTTTACGAAAACAAAACGACGAGGGCGAACAGTTTGTACGGCCTCTTCTTTCTCTGGCAAAAGCCCTAAACGCTCTAATTTTTTATGCGCTTGTTCTTTACGCTGCTTTGCTTTTTTGGTGGTAAATCGGCGCACAGACGATGCTTTACGAGCCTTATTTTGCTCTTTCATCATCTCTTTTGAACCCGTTTTACCCAGTTTTCCACGCATGGAGCGTGATTTTTTAACTCGAGCCATAATTTCCTCTCTTTAACGCGCGCATTGTAACAGCGAATAAAGCTTAGGTCATCCGTGGCTTAACAACTGCCTTTAAAGGCCCTATGACCCGTCTTACGATGCTGCCCCATTTCCCCCAATAACTGACGAATCGAAGAAGTGTCGTTTGCCGCTAAGGCCGCGCCTAAATCGTCTAAGGTTTTAAGGGTTTCATCAATCAAAGCAACATATTCTTGAGAGGCATCGTGAAGAGCTTGCCCTTTGAGACCTTCCATTTCAAATTGATGAGGTCGCACATCACGTGATTTTTCAAAAGCCGAAATCAAACCCTCAAGGTATTGTGAGGCCGCTTGATTATCGCCCGCTTTTACTTCACTCGACAAACCACGTAAATCGTTTTTTATGTCCTGCATATAACCATGTAATGCCGTATCATCACAGCTACCATGCGCGTATGTCGCTGAAGAAAACAAAACAGTAAAAAGTGCACCGGCCAGCAAACTTTTTTTCATGATAAATACCCTTTTATTCACTCGTTGATTAATAATATAGTTTAGCAAGGTGCGAACAAGCTCACTGATTTCAGTATTAAAGGCTGATGCGTACCTTCCTTAGATTCCCACAATGATTAACATAGCATTGATCCATTGATAGACACTAGTATTTCTATTGAGTTCAATAATGTATCTAGAGGTGAGTCTGAATACTGGTCGAAAAAAGCGTAAGCTAGAGGGAGAGTGAAAAGGTTGAAATTATTTCTAGGGTTGCTGGTTGTTTTCAGCAGTTCATTCAGTTTGGCGGAATGCACAGATCGAGATGCAAAAGCGGCCTCAGATGAAGCCGCTCAAAAATACGTTGCCGGAAAAACCTTCAAGCGCGCCATGGTACTTAAAAGGCATTTACCCAGTAAACGCAAAGAAGTCGCCAGTTACCTATACGTAAAATCTGACGATCTCTATTACACTGTTTTTTCATTGGTGAATTCTAAATGCGAAGCTCAAGTCATTAAGCGCACAAATGGTAAACATTAATGCATTAAACCTTCTCTGATAAAGGTTTCTTGCTGTCACTTTGTGACTTAGCCTCATCATCTTCTTCTTCGTCTTCGTCATCACCTAGTTTAGAAATTTCTTCTAATCGTTCGATTACCCTATAAGACAAAGTCTCTTCAGGGTAATTGCCATTTTCATCCGCCACGCCGGGTTCAATGCCGGTCAGCAAGTGCAAAGCCTGATCAGCGGTTTCAATGGCGTAAATATGGAACAAGCCCTGTTTCACAGCATCAATAATGTCATCATTCAGCATAAGATTATTGGCATTGGATTTGGGAATGATCACACCTTGTTGGCCGGTCAATTCACGGGCCCGACAAACGTTGAAAAAACCTTCGATCTTTTCGTTCACACCACCAATGGCTTGTATTTCACCATACTGATTGAGCGAGCCCGTAATGGCCAAATCTTGGCGTAAAGGCACTTGGATTAATGCTGACAGCAAGCAACATAACTCGGCAGTAGAGGCACTGTCACCATCGACATAACCATAACTTTGCTCCATAGCGATGGAAGCGGAAATTTCCAAGGGGAAGCGTTGCGCGTATTTGTTACCTAGGTAACCAGATAAGATCAGCACGCCTTTTGAGTGGATGTTTTGCCCTAGATTGGATTCCCGCTCAATATCAATAATGCCTTTTCCGCCCGGATACACAGTGGTGGAAATACGCGCAGGCGCACCAAAACTACTGTCACCAATTTGCATCACAGTCAAACCATTAATCTTACCCACAGCATAACCGTCACTTTCTAATAAGACAGTGCCTTCGATAATCTCTTCAATGATTTTTTCACTGACTCGGCCGGTACGATGTTTTTTGGCTTTCAGAGCGCGCTGTACGTGTTCTGCGGTAATAATGTCATCCTTCGCCATTTGACGAACAAAATCGGCTTCACCCAGTAATTCAAACACATCTCCAATTTTGGCTGCCATTTCCCGCTGATGTTCTGCCAAACGGCTGCTGTATTCAATCAGAGCCGCCACCCCATCACGGGTAACATTGGCGTACTCTTCCTTTTCGATGCGATCTTTCATCAGACGCGCAAAAGCCAACTCAGAATCTTTGTTGCGTTTTAAGCTGTCATCAAAATCAACCAGCACCCGGAACATCTCTTGGAAATCCGGGTCCGCATCTTGTAGCAAATAATATATATCTCGCGAGCCAATCAGCACCACTTTCACTTGTAATGGCAAATCCTGTGGAGACAAAGTGGTGGTGTTCATCAAGCCAATATCCGAATAAGGGTGCTCGATTTTTAAGGTTTTACTTTTTAACGCTCGCTTTAAGGCTTCCCATAAATAATGGTCAGTTAGTAATTTTTCAGCATCCAGTATCAAGTATCCACCGTTCGCTGCGTGCAAGCTGCCAGAGCGAATCAAGCGGTAGCTGGTAATCAGCATACCTTGATCACTACTGTGTTCTACCTGACCAAACAAATTACGATAAGTAGGATGCGACTCGTAAATGACGGGCTGACCACCATCGACTTTATGGGTGACCGCAATATTAGGCAGATACAAATCTTCGTACATCTGACGCCGCCCGACCTCATCACGATTGTCCGTTGCTTTGTCATCTGTCACTTGATCTATGATGACTTTATCCAAATCCGCACGTAACGCTGTCAAATACTCTGTAACGGCCTCATTTTGTTGGTATTTTTCCAGCAAAGGTTGCAGTAATGGATCGAGGGCTTCTTTTACCGTATCCAGATTCAATTGACGCAATAAATCATAGGTTTCACGTTTCCATTGAGGCAGGCCGAGTAGCTCTTCGTTTAGTAAGCCTTCTAAAGTGGAAACCCCTTCCTGAAAAGCATCACGTTCTTCATCGGTCAAGGCAGCGAATTCATTTTCTTCCAGCGCCTTGCCATCCTTCATAGGTGCGAAGCTAACGGATGAGGCATCACGGAACATGGCGACACCAATCTTACCAGACACTCGCTCTACTCGGTTGATAGCCGCTTCGTATCTGTCATTGAAAGCACGATCGATGACGCTTTTTTGTTGCTGGTACGATGGGTTTTCAAATGCCGCAGGAAATGTTGCCATCAAACCATCGATTAAGCCCCGTATTTCTTTTTCAAATTCAGATGCCATACCTGGCTCAAACTCAATGGCTTTGGGACGGTGGCTTTCGGTGAAATTATTTATGTAGGCCCACTCATTCGGCGCTGAGCGTCGTTTCGCTTCACTTTTCAAATAGCTCATGACATAGGATGAACGTCCTGTGCCTGAGTCACCCATGGCATAAATATTATAGCCGGGACGCTGCATGGCAACTCCGAATTGAATAGCCTCCACCGCTCGCTCTTGACCCAAAATACCACTGAGAGGCTCAATATCTTGTAAGGTGTTAAACGCTAGATGATCAGCAGGTACTTTTGCTGCTAAAGCTTCATATGGTAAAGCATTAACCAGGTTTGACATGAAGGAGTATCCTTATCAGAAAACAAGCAATGGTCAGCTTGCCAGACATTAAGTCTGTTGGTAATCAATAATTTACACTAATATTTGAGCGTTCAATCAACATTATGCACTAAGCTGCAACTGATTATCGACTGATGTTCGCTTAAAGACTCGGTGAAAGTTAGCTGCCGTTGCTTCGAGCAAAGCTTCATAGCGAATGCCTTTTAAATCGGCCACATATTGAGCCACTTCAGCAACGTATTTTGGTTCATTTTTCTTGCCACGATACGGTACTGGGGCCAAATAAGGGGAGTCCGTTTCAACAATCAAGGACTCAAGAGGCAATTTTCGAACTGTGTCTTTGAGGTCTTGCGCGGTTTTGAAGGTCACTATTCCAGAAATCGAAATTAGGTAATTTTCATCTACAGCAGCCTTTGCCATATCGTAGTCTTCAGTAAAACAGTGCAACACCCCTGCAGAGTTAGGATTGCCATGCTGACGTATCAAAGACAGGGTATCTTGCTTGGCTTCACGGGTATGTATGATCACAGGTAAGTCTAACTCACCTGCGGCAATCAAATGCTGTTTGAAGCTTTCCTGCTGAGCCAAATGAACTGCTTCTGACTTTTCATAGAAGTAATCCAGGCCGGTTTCTCCTAAGGCAATCACTTTAGGGTGTTGAGCAAGCTCAATAAGTTGTATTTTATTAGTCAGTAAGCCGTCAGTTTGTAAGGGATGCACGCCACAACTGGCGTAGACACCCGAACGCTTGGTAAAGGCCAGAATAGTCTCTATTTTTTTCAAATCCACCGAGATACTCAGCATTTGACGCACACCTTGTTGATGTGCGGCATCCATTGCGCCATCTAAGTTATTATCGTATGGCGTTAGGTCCAACATATCCAAGTGACAATGAGTGTCGATCAACATAATTTGCTTACCACTGATTTAATTCTTTTGTTAACTGCATACTGGGGTTTAAATTGGTTTTTTGAAGGTCTGCCTTTAAATTTTGTAGGGCTTGATATCTTTCCATTAAAGGGTAAATCCCCATTCTCGCCAGCAAATGACCATAAATTTCTTGCAAGGCAGGATGTAATGGCGCTCCCGCTGAATGGCATAAACATTGGTGTAAGATAGCAGCCAAACCATTGCAATAATCCATTATATTTTGTGCATCTACTCCCTTTAATAGGTCCGAAATAGAGGATCCTTGTTGCAACAATGACACCAATTTCGCTGGCATTTCAGAATACAATTCCGCCTTAGATTGTTTATCAATGGCCATCAAACGAAAAGGTTGTGTGGTTAACCAAAAGAGTTCTTTTAAGGCTTGTTTATCCGGCTGCTCATTTAACCAAGCTTCGACAATTTGCTGATTGGGAGTTGGCACACTGACCAATAAACAACGACTACGAATCGTTGCTAATAAACTGGTAGATTGTGAACTGGTTAGCAAAAAATAGGTTCTTTCGGCAGGTTCTTCAAGGGCTTTTAACACGGCATTGGCGGCATTTATGTTCATTGCTTGAGCATGACTGATAAGCACTACTTTCGTCTGCCCTACTTGCGGCTTTTGGGTGATTTTCTGGATCAAACTGCGAATTTGATCCACTTTAATCACCCCTTCTTCTCCGTCTAGCACACGAAAGTCAGGATGGGTTTCCGCCGCCATTAATTGACAAGAGTGACATTGACCACAAGCGCTGGCTTGCTGACTTTCACACATTAAATCCTTTGCCATAGCATAAGCCAAAGACTCTTGCCCTACTCCTTCAGCGCCGGTAATTAACAAAGCATGAGACAAGCTGCCAGCGAGCTTTAGCTGCTGAACCTGTTGCTGATTATCCACTAACCAAGGGGCGATGGTCATTGTACACTACCTATTTGCCAAGCAATGGCAAGTTGATCAAGCTGAGTAGCTATATCATTTTTTACAGCGTCAATAGACTGGCTCGCGTCGATGATTTTAACTCGGTTGGGTTCTTGCTTTGCACGAGCTAAAAAACCTTGGCGGACTTTTTCATGAAAGGCTAAGGATTCTTTATCCAATCTGTCTTGCTGTTGGCGTTGTACCACGCGCTGCTGACCAACTTCTACTGAGACATCCAATAGCAAGGTCACATCAGGTTGGCTTTCTGCTACCACCCATGACGCCAAAGTGTCTATCATGGTTTTATCTCCACCACGAGCATTACCTTGATAAACATAAGACGAATCCAAAAAACGATCACTAATGACCCACAATCCATTTGCTAAAGCAGGTTGTATCTTCTCTGCTATATGTTGGGCCCGTGCAGCAAAGACAAGAAGCAATTCTGTCAGGTCACTCACTCTTTCTTCACGACTATGCAAAATTAGCTGACGAATGTCTTCTGCCAAAGGTGTACCACCTGGTTCACGAGTCATTATGTAAGATATTTCGCGCGCCTCTAGCCAAGCTTGAATGGATTCTATGGCAGTTGATTTACCGCTGCCTTCGCCACCTTCTAATGTGATAAACCTGCCTTTCATTGTATCGCCTTTATTCTGCTTCTTGTGGTGTGGAACGGTAATCTTCACGGCGTTTATATTGATATTGACGCACTGCCCGATTGTGTTCTTTTAAGGTATTTGAAAAGGCGTGAGAACCATCCCCCTTAGCCACAAAATACAAAGCCTTAGTTTGACCTGGGTTTAAAGCCGCTTCAATGGCCGCACGGCCAACATTAGCGATCGGCGTCGGCGGCAAACCAAACACTCGATAGGTATTGTAGGGAGAAGATGACCTCAAGCCTTTGCGAGTTAAATTACCATCGTATTCATCACCAAGACCATAAATCACCGTAGGGTCTGTTTGTAATCGCATGCGTTTCTGTAAACGACTAATAAAGACCCTTGCAATTAACGGTCGCTCTGCAGGAACGGCTGTCTCTTTCTCAATGATAGACGCCATTATTAAGGCTTCGTAAGGCGTTTTATATGGCAAACCTTCTGCTTTGGACTGCCATAATACATCCAGGGTATTCACCAAAAGTCCATTGGCGTGTTTTAGAATGCTCACATCCGTATCACCATCATGATAACGGTAGGTATTGGCGAAAAATTGTCCTTCAGGATGAGGCACAGATAAATTCAGTTTTTGGGCTATTTCTTCGTTCGACAAGCCCAGCAAGGTCATCTTGATATTGCCTTTTTCACGCATTGTTTGAAGATAATCTTGCGTGGTTTTCCCTTCCAGTAATGTGATGTCATAAAAAATCGATTCACCAGAATCGAACAATGCCATCACTTCCATCAAAGATGAACCGGGTTGAATGGCATATTCTCCAACTTTAGGTACCCATGCAGGTTGCAGCTTGGCAGCAATCCTGGTCCAGTAGGCTTCAGGTATGATGTCAGCTTGTGCCAGTCTTTGCCCCAAACTGTGCGCGCTGTCACCCTTAACGACTTCAAATTTGGTTTCTGAGTCTATGTTGACAGGGCTGGTTACTCCCGAATACAGATAAACAGCAGCAACTGCTAGTAGAGTAACCGCTAAAAAAGCCACTCTATATAACCACTTAACGTATGCCATGCATTTCCTTAACTTGCATTAATCTTTGTAAATTCAATGTATTCACTCCAATAGCAAAATGACTTTGTTGAACTCTGATAACAGGAACAATTTTCATCAAACTGCTAGTGAGAAAAATTTCATCTGCCTTGAGTAAATCCTTTAATTCGTAACAACCTTCATTTATGACATGGAGTCCATTGGACGTAACAAGATCCAATATGCCTTGCCGAAAAGTACCTTTCACACCACTTTGCTCAATAGCAGGTGTAAAGAGCTGCCCCTCTTTAAACCAAAATACATTACTTTGAATGGCTTCAATCACCTTGCCAGTCGTATTTAACATCAAAGCCTCAAAAAAATCGCTCTGTAGATGTTGTTTTGCTAACACTTGTTCAAGTCGATTCAAATGCTTTATACCCGCAAAAAAAGCATTCTCGCTTAAAGGAACGGGCGATACGCTAATGGCTACACCTTGATTCTGTATGCTTTGGTAATCCGGAAAATCCAACACCCCAATAGCGACTGTATGTGACGCTTGCTCGGGCGGTAAATAGCCACGCCCTCCCTCACCTCTTGATACTAGTATCTTTACTACCTGATCTTGTTTTATGAGTGGTAAAATTCGCTGCTGAAGAAACCCTTCTAAACGGTTTTTATCATTGTTATCAAACGCCATACCAAGCCGTTCTAAACCAAGATATAAGCGTGCTAAATGATTGGATAGATTACAAAAATGCTTAGGCTTAGCATGAATGGTTTCAAACACACCGTCACCATAGGCCAGACCTCGATCTGCAGGTGAAATGGACATATCAGATGTGTAATTTACAAACCAAGTCATGGCTAATTAGCTCAATAATAAAGTCAGCTATGATAGCGCAAAAATAGATGGCGTCCCATAGGGGGTTCGAACCCCTGTTACCGCCGTGAAAGGGCGGTGTCCTAGGCCTCTAGACGAATGGGACACAATGCACTTTTATGAAAAAGTGACGAAATGGAGCGGGAAACGAGGCTCGAACTCGCGACCCCAACCTTGGCAAGGTTGTGCTCTACCACTGAGCTATTCCCGCAAATCAACACCCTACTCATTATAGGGTGAATAAAGTGGCGTCCCATAGGGGGTTCGAACCCCTGTTACCGCCGTGAAAGGGCGGTGTCCTAGGCCTCTAGACGAATGGGACACAAGCAGTTACACCCTACTCATTATAGGATGAGTAAAGTGGCGTCCCATAGGGGGTTCGAACCCCTGTTACCGCCGTGAAAGGGCGGTGTCCTAGGCCTCTAGACGAATGGGACACAATACACTTTTACGAAAGTGTGAAAATGGAGCGGGAAACGAGGCTCGAACTCGCGACCCCAACCTTGGCAAGGTTGTGCTCTACCACTGAGCTATTCCCGCTTATCGATTGCCTTTCAGCAATCACTGCCCTGCTCTAATGGCATTGCAGTTAAATTCAGTAATGGCGTCCCATAGGGGGTTCGAACCCCTGTTACCGCCGTGAAAGGGCGGTGTCCTAGGCCTCTAGACGAATGGGACACAATACACTTTTACAAAAGTGTGAAAATGGAGCGGGAAACGAGGCTCGAACTCGCGACCCCAACCTTGGCAAGGTTGTGCTCTACCACTGAGCTATTCCCGCTTATCGATTGCCTTTCAGCAATCACTGCCCTGCTCTAATGGCATTGCAGTTAAATTCAGTAATGGCGTCCCATAGGGGGTTCGAACCCCTGTTACCGCCGTGAAAGGGCGGTGTCCTAGGCCTCTAGACGAATGGGACACAATACACTTTTACGAAAGTGTGAAAATGGAGCGGGAAACGAGGCTCGAACTCGCGACCCCAACCTTGGCAAGGTTGTGCTCTACCACTGAGCTATTCCCGCATACTTACACTAATTTGCGTTTAACCTTCGACCGATAAACGCTAGACTATGTCACAACCTACTAAAAAGATTGGCGTCCCATAGGGGGTTCGAACCCCTGTTACCGCCGTGAAAGGGCGGTGTCCTAGGCCTCTAGACGAATGGGACAAGAATATAATCTTGCTGTGTGAGCGGGTGCGTATATTACTGTTACTAATCTTAAAATCAACAGTTTTTTTCATTAATTTAGGCCTTATAGAGAAAAACCTCTTTAAAAATCAATATTAAGGAAACATGTATGCTGACCAAATCCAATATCTTAGCTCTTTGTGTGTCGACTTTACTGTTAACTGGCTGCACCACAACACACTATATAAGTGTGGAGCCAGTCGCTGAGATCGAAGTCAACAACCTAACCAATGACCGCGTCATTAAGGTATCAACTAGCACCAAACTGACGAATTCTGTTGGATCAATTACCACAGGTTTAAATGAACGCGCGGATATATACACAACGAATGATGTTAAAGACAGCGTACAACAAAGCATTGTTAACGGTCTCAAAGAAATGGGGTTCACACCGGATCAAGGTGTTTTGCCAGCCGCCGATTTAAAAGTAAATATTACTAAGATGAGTTATCAGACCAAAGTCAAAACGTTAAAAACCATCGCCACCTTAGACTTTGAATTGAATCTCGTGCTAACCGCCAAAGGTCAGACCTATAAAGCCAACTATGGCTCACAGAAAGTGCGTGAGTATGGCACCATGCCTTATCAAGAGGACATTCAAAAGAACATGAATGAGTTGGCTAGTCAAACTGTGACCCGCCTATTAAAAGATCAAAACGTCATTACTCTACTTAAGCAGTAGCTTCTGTTTAAGTAGCTGAAAGAAAGCTTGATTAACTAAAAAATGGGCAAGCCAATGATTTGCCCATTGTATTTTGATACTAGCGAAGCAGGCAGCAAATTGGTCAGTTATAACTCGTCATCGTCCTTCTCTATAAAGGATAAGGACGCTGAATTTACACAGTAACGCAAGCCAGTTGGCTGCGGTCCATCTTCAAAGACGTGTCCCAAATGCGCATCACATTGCTGACAAACAATTTCGGTACGACGCATCATCCAAGACACATCTTCAACCTCGCCAATGTTATTTGTGTTGCCATCGTAAAAGCTTGGCCAACCTGATCCTGAATCATATTTGGTGTCTGAAGTAAAAAGCAGCGCACCACAACAACGGCAATGGTACTCCCCTTTCTCGTAAAACTTTTCATACTTACCGGTAAAAGCGCGTTCGGTGCCTTTTTTTCTTACTATGTTAAACACCTCTTCGGGTAATTCCTGCTGCCACTCTTGTTCCGTCTTTACTATTTTTTTACCTCTATCTGACTCAGTCATCTTGAATGCTCCCAAGTTAGGTGTAAAGTTATAGCCTTAGCTGTAACTAAGGACAATTTGGTGCAAATTCGTAAATCCAACAAACTCGCAAATATCTGTTATGAAATTCGTGGTCCCGTTCTCAAAGAGGCCATGCGAATGGAAGAAGAAGGCCAACGAATTTTAAAACTCAACATTGGCAACCCAGCGCCCTTTGGTTTTGAAGCACCAGATGAAATCCTAGTCGACGTCATTCGTAATTTACCGACTTCACAAGGCTACTCTGAATCAAAAGGCTTATTTTCTGCGCGCAAAGCCGTTATGCAAAAATATCAAGCCATGGGCATAAAATCCGCTGACGTTAACCAGGTATGGATGGGCAACGGTGTAAGCGAACTCATTGTCATGGCCATGCAAGCCCTGTTAAACGACGGTGATGAAATTCTCATTCCAGCCCCTGACTACCCTCTTTGGACCGCTGCCGCCACACTATCAGGCGGTTACGTTAGACACTATATGTGCGATCCTGGTTCCGGTTGGCAACCAGATATTAAAGACATACGCGCCAAGATCTCCAATAAGACCAAAGCCATTGTCATTATTAATCCTAACAACCCAACGGGCGCAGTGTATGAAAAAAGTGTCTTGCAAGCCATTGTGGATCTGGCAGATGAACACAATTTACTTATTTTCTCTGATGAAATTTATGACAAAATACTTTATGACGAAGCACAACATATCCCCACAGCAAGCTTAACCGAAGGCAGAATGCCTTGCGTTACCTTTAGTGGTCTCTCTAAAGTATATCGTACCGCTGGTTTTCGTTCTGGCTGGATGACCATCACTGGAGATTGCAGCAAAATTGGTGATTTTATCGATGGTATAGATATCTTAAGCTCAATGCGTTTGTGTGCCAACGTACCTGCGCAACATGCCGTGCAAACCGCACTGGGCGGTTATCAGAGTATTAATGAGCTCATTATACCGGGTGGCCGCCTCTATGAACAAAGGCAAGTTGCATTTGATGTTTTAGACTCAATTCCCGGTGTGAATTGTTATAAGCCACAAGGTGCCTTGTATCTGTTTCCACAACTCGACCCTAAAGTGTACGACATTAAGAATGATATGGATTTGGTGCTGCAGTTCCTCAAAGAAGAAAAGGTTCTTATTGTACAAGGCACAGGCTTTAATTGGCCGACACCGGATCATGTGCGCTTTGTGTTTCTTCCTCATATTGAAGAACTGACTCCCGCAATGGAGAGATTCGCCGCTTTCTTGCATAGATTAAGACGTTAAAATCCTTAATCTGGTGTCTTGAAATAATCCATCAAACCCCTACTATGCTCCTTACCAGTCTTTTTAGGAGCATAGTAAAATGCGTATCATTCTTTTCCTTTTGACCAACCTAGCTGTCCTAGTCGTGGCAGGCATAGTGTTAAGTCTATTAGGCGTAAATGGCTACATGAGTAGCAATGGATTAAATCTTTCGTCCTTGCTGATTTTCTGTGCAGTCTTTGGTTTTACCGGTAGTTTTATTTCACTATTTTTATCCAAATTCATGGCCAAAAGAGGCTCTGGTGCAGTGGTTATTGAACAACCACGAAACCACAAAGAAGTTTGGTTATTGGATACAGTGAAAGAACTGTCTAATACAGCTGGCATTAAGATGCCAGAAGTTGCCATCTTTCCATCTCACGATGCTAACGCTTTCGCTACCGGCTGGAATAAAAACGACGCTTTGGTCGCTGTATCCAGCGGCATGCTAGAGCGCTTTCCACCCGATGAAATCAAAGCCGTTTTAGGACATGAAATTGGTCACGTAGCAAATGGCGATATGGTGACATTATCTCTTATTCAAGGGGTGGTGAACACTTTCGTTATGTTCTTTGCCCGGATCGCAGCTTACGCGGTGGATCAATTCCTGCGCCGAAACGACAGCAGTAACTCTGTTGGTTTTGGTTACTACATTGCAACATTTGTGTTTGAGATTGTATTTGGCATCTTGGCGTCCATGATCGTTATGTGGTTCTCACGTTTCCGTGAATTTCGTGCCGATGAGGCAGGTGCTAAGTTGGCAGGCAAAGGCGCTATGATCGCTGCCTTGGCACGCTTACAGCAAGAACATGAAGAATCACACATGCCAGACTCTATGTTGGCGTTTGGCATTCGTCAGGGTAAGCGCCCAAGTTTAGGCGAGTTATTCTCAAGCCATCCGCCTATTCGTGATCGTATCCAGGCTTTGCAAGCCCTATAAAATCAAGATCCAAAAACCAAAACGCCAGCAAATTTGCTGGCGTTTTTCATGGTTATTCATCACTATTTTTTATTCTGCAATGTCTCTAATATATAGGCTATTAAAGGAATGCCACCTTCTTTAGGCGGATTGCGAAAACGTATACCGTAGACATAAAAATATTCCACTCCCATACGTGTTAAAAATTCATTATCCACCATGCTGGCCTGTACTTGCTCTAGCATTTGAATTTCCTGAGATCGAATCTCACAATCCAATTTCAACAAATGTGAATAGCTGCCAATTTTTACATTGCAAGCCATTTTCATGGTCTGATTTACCGAACCAAAATCTTCTTTGGAAATCAGCTTAGCGCCACCATAACTCAAGTCTGTAATAATGGCCGATGACACGTCATTAATAGAGGTATTACTGCCATCCCCTTCCACATTACAAATTAAGCGTGTCTCAACCCGCACTGCCTGACGCACTTCAGAAACTTCAACGTAACTTGGGTAAGCTATGTGTAAATGTGCCGCAGGTTCCAAATAGCTTTTTGCTACTTTACTGGAAAAAGCACATACATGAGTACTTAACATTAAGCGTATATTGACAACTTGGCTGTCGCGTACAAGAATGTTTTTCCCATTCAATCTTGGGCAAGAAAGAATCAAAGAAGCACCCGGTATATTACCTAACACTTTCACCATATGCCGTCCTGGCGGTGAAATAAATTCCAACTGCACACTGGTGCCAATCGGTACATCAAGGTCACCTAAATCGACCTGCATCACTCCAGCCATGTTTTACCTATTTTCTTTGATTATTTTTGATTGAAGCCAACGGCTTTTAGCATAGCTTGCTCAGAATCATGGTGCACTTGACAAGTATTAAATTCATCCCGCTCAACATAGTTCTTCCTGAGCCAATCAAATGTGGACTCTTTTGTGTTGATGCGATACTGAAATCGTAAACGAGCATCATCTCTTGCCACATCATAAATGGCATGCATACTTCTCGCCAGTATTTCTTCTTTACACAAGTGTGTATTAAGCTGAATAGATTGCAAATTTCCTGGCGTCACCGCGTCTTCCATACTGAATTGTGCGTCTAAACCAAAGCATTTGCACAAGGCCTGATAAACCATCCAGGTGCCCTTTTCACGTCCTTGCCGACTGTAGCCAGCTATGTGTGGTGTCGCAATATCCGTAATGTTTACCAGTTGTTGTGAAATATTAGGCTCGTCATGCCAGACATCCAACACTAGATTAAGGTCACCAGAAAGCTCTTTATAACGTGACAGCAAAGCGTCTTCATTGATAACACCGCCTCGGCCCGCTGAAATAATACTGCTACCCGCCTTAATCTGAGCAAGCTCATTTTCGGACAACATATTCAAGGTAGGGTATGGTCCAGACTGAGTCATTGGCGAATGCAAACAGATCACATCGCACGTCAATACGTCTGCCAATTCAACGAAATTAGCCTCTCGGCTCAGCATGGGATCATCTGCCAGTTTCAGCGGATCGTAAACGCACACCTGACAGCCCAAAGCGGCAAAACGCTTATAAACAGTGCGCCCCACATTGCCATAACCGATTACAGCTACTTTTGCAGACAACCACTTAATGCCTTTATTGAGATAAAGATGTCCTAACGCACTAAAAACATAATCCGCAACCGCTTCAGCATTACAGCCAGGAGCACTGGAAAAAGCAATATTTTGCGCACGTAAATATGCTTCATCTATGTGATCAACACCAATAGTGGCGCTGCCAACAAATTTCACTTTACTGCCCGTTAATAAATTCTCATTCACCTTAGTAACCGACCTTACCAAAAGCGCATCTGCGTCTTTCACTTGCTGGGCCGAGAGATCTCTTCCACTTACTAAGGTCACCTCTCCTAAATGGGAGAAAAGCCGTTTTACATTCGGCATATTTTCATCAGCAACGATTTTCATATTCGTGTTTTAAAAACTCATTAAAATCAACATCAGGATGGCGTTTCGCCAATAAAAATCGTGCATAAATCTCTGCCCTGTAAGGCAGGTTTTTATTCTCGATATAGGATTCTACTTGCTGCATGACTGCCTTACGAAAAGGTGAAGCATCGTAATCAGGATAAGCTAAATTATCGACACTGACATTAAAAGGCATACCAGCTGACCAGTGTAAAATGCATTCAACTGCTTGCGGTTTCACTTCAACTTGTTCAAATTCTGCCTGCTGCGTTAAGTTTCGGCTGTCGGTTTCATACCAATAACCATAATCTTCAAGCTGCCTTCGTTTCGCGCCGGCAATACACCAGTGGCTTACCTCATGCAAAGCGCTAGAAGCGTAATCAAGACGAAACAATATCTTTGCGGGCTGATCGTCCTTAGCAGGCAAATACAAAGGCTCATCAGAATTCCCAACCAAGCAGGTCTGATAGGAATGCAAAAAACACTGATTAAAAGCCAATACTATTTGGTCAACAAGAGCCAAGAGTCTAGTCTCCAAAAAGTGGCGATTATCACACAAAATAGCGCCATGTAGAATGTCTACATGGCGCTATTAAATGTCACACTGCATCTTCTAACAATAATTAACCGCGATAATAATTCGCCGCAACAAAAGGCATTTTGACTTGGGTTAATGAAATCTTTTTACCTCGCATCTGGGCAAATATAGGCTCTTCAGTGGCCAACACGCTGGCATCAACATAACCCATCAAGATAGGTTTTTCCAAACTCGGTGAGAAACCGCCACTGGTCACCTTGCCAACCAAACCTCCTGCTTGGTTTACCAGCTCAACACCTTCACGAATAGGGGCGCGTCCTTCGGCAATAAAACCAACACGTTTTTTACTTGGCTTATCAGTAAACTGCGGCAAAATCACATCCGCACCCAAGAAACCACCAGCACGCTCTCCTTCGGTACGACGAACTTTTTGAATGGCCCAGTTTAACGATGCTTCCACTGGCGTTGTTTCGGTATCTATATCATGCCCATACAAGCACAAGCCAGCCTCAAGGCGCAGAGAATCACGCGCTCCCAAACCAATCCACTCCACTTCAGATTCAGCCAACAAAGCCTTTGCCAAAGTATCCGCCTGCTCATTTGCAACAGAGATTTCGTAACCATCTTCCCCTGTATAGCCAGAGCAACTCACCCATAATTCAATCCCTTGCCAAATAAACTTACTGCTTTGCATGAAAATCATGTTGGCGGCCTCCGGCACCATGCGAGCAAATACTTCGCGAGCCTTCGGACCTTGCAAAGCAAGCAATGCCCTATCTTCTAGAACCACCACATCAGAAGTGACTAGGCTTTTCTGCAAATGCTCAATGTCTTGATCTTTACAAGCCGCATTCACCACCATGTATATTTCATCACCCCAGTTAGCGAACATCAAATCATCAGAAATACCGCCTTTTTCTGTGGTAAACATGCCGTAACGCTGCAAGCCTTGCGGCAAATCAATCACATCAACAGGTAAAATAGCCTCTAACTCTTGCTTAACTTGCTCGCCTTTTAGCAGCACTTGCCCCATATGAGACACATCAAATAAACCAGCCTGCTGACGCGTCCACAAATGTTCTTTTTTTACCCCAAGTGGGTACTGAACTGGCATTTCATAGCCGGCAAATTCAACCATTCTGGCACTGCTAGCAAGGTGCTGCTCATATAAGGCGGTACGTTTCATTTTATTACCTGCAAGATTCTTGTTTAAAAAAGTTTCCAATAGGAAACAGATTACCGAAAATATAAGTGCATTGACAAGTCTCCCTTAGATTTATTTAAACCAATTGACACACTACAACGTACGAGAAAGATAATAAATCAAACCATTTGGTCAACTTAAGTTTCACTACATTTTTTTAAAACAAGTGGGTTTTTCATGTTTCCAATTGGAAACTTTTTGATTATGATAAGCGCAAATTGACGTGAACAGGACAATGACTGACGCTCTAAGAAAGATGATCTTTTTTCATCACCTTAGACTGCCAAAGTGTTATTATAGTTAAGACTCATTGTCTTATGGGCATACATGTTTATTTAAGAGGATATTTTTCATGGCCAACACCGAAGCCTTTTTCAGCCAAGCGCTTGCTGAGCGTGATCCTGAGCTTTATGCAACCATTACTGAAGAGCAAGAACGTCAGGAGACTGGCATTGAATTGATCGCTTCTGAAAACATCACTTCTAAAGCCGTATTAGAAGCGCAAGGCTCTGTGCTGACCAACAAATACGCTGAAGGTTACCCTAATCGTCGTTACTATGGTGGCTGTGAAGCCGTTGACGTTACTGAACAATTAGCTATTGATCGCGCTAAGCAACTTTTTAACTGTGAATTCGTTAACGTACAGCCGCACTCTGGTGCTCAGGCCAATGGTGCTGTCATGTTAGCTTTACTTCAACCAGGCGACACCATTATGGGCATGTCTCTTGACGCTGGCGGTCACTTAACTCACGGAGCGCCACCAGCACAATCAGGTAAGTGGTTTAATGCCGTTCAATATCAAGTAAACCCAGACACTCTACTGATAGATTACGATGCAATCGAAGCACAAGCGTTAGAATGCAAACCTAAAATGATCATCGCCGGTGGTTCCGCTATCCCTCGCGTCATCGATTTTAAACGTTTCCGCGAAATCGCAGATAAGGTTGGGGCTTACTTGTTCGTTGACATGGCGCACATTGCCGGTTTGGTTGCGACTGGTGCCCACCCTTCTCCACTTCCATATGCGCACGTTGTGACAACGACAACGCACAAAACATTGCGTGGTCCTCGTGGTGGTATGATCTTGTCTAATGATTTGGATTTGGGTAAGAAAATCAACTCAGCAGTATTCCCTGGCTACCAAGGTGGCCCATTAATGCACGTTATTGCGGGTAAAGCTGTTGCTTTTGGCGAAGCCTTGAAGCCTGAGTTTAAAACTTACATAGATCAAGTGGTTAGTAACGCCAAAGTACTTGCTGAAGTCATGATTGAACGCGGTTGTGATGTGGTAACGGGCGGTACAGATAACCACCTAATGCTGGTTGACCTTCGTCCAAAAGGCATCAAAGGTAATATGGCTGACAAAGCCCTTGAACGTGCTGGGATTACCTGTAATAAAAATGGCATTCCATTTGATACCGAAAAACCTATGATTACCTCTGGTATTCGCCTTGGTACACCAGCGGCGACATCTCGTGGTTTTGGCGAGGAAGAATTCCGTAAAGTCGGTCACTTAATTAGTGACGTAATCGACGGTCTTGTGGAAATGCCTGAAGGCAACCCAGAAGTCGAAGCGCGCGTACTGTCTGAAGTTAAAGAGCTTTGCAAGCGTTTCCCACTTTACCGCTAATAACACCATACCCAAGTGTCTGTTCACTTGGGTATTTTTTTATGAGGCTAACAACATATGAGCACTATCCCAGAAAACTTAAAATACGCTGATTCTCATGAATGGGTTTTGGATAACGGTGATGGCACAGCAACGGTTGGCATTACTGACCATGCACAAGACTTACTTGGTGATGTTGTTTATGTTGAATTACCAGAGGTTGGTGCATCAGTAACAGCAACTGAACAGTTCTCTTTGATTGAATCCGTAAAGGCTGCGTCTGATATCTACGCGCCAATTAATGGTGAGATTATTGAAGTGAACCAAGACTTAGAAGATGCTCCAGAGTTAATCAACGAAGCGCCTTATGAAGGTGCCTGGATTGCTAAAATCAAGATGAGCGACGCAGCTGATCTTGACAAATTACTGGATGCTGCCGGCTACGCTGAATCCATCGAGTAATCTTCTCAAAACGCACTACCTGCGCTCTTTATTTACTCTAATACAGGGCGCACATTCTCTACTCTCTTCTATAACAGGTGATAGAACTATGACATCGTGCATCCGCGATTTGTTGAACCATGACGAATTTATCGCTCGCCACATTGGCCCTGACGCCAATGAAAAAGCGAAAATGCTAAATAGTATTGGCGTTGACAGTCTCGAACAATTGATTGAAAAAACGGTTCCCGAAGCGATTCGTTTGGCCAATCTAGACATGAGCGAACAAGCCATTAGCGAACAGGATGCCTTGGTTGAATTAAAAGCCATTGCCCAGCAAAACAAAATTGCCCGCTCTTTTATCGGCATGGGGTATCACGACACCTATGTTCCCTCACCTGTTTTGCGCAACTTGCTCGAAAACCCTGGTTGGTACACAGCTTATACTCCTTACCAGCCTGAAATTTCACAAGGTCGCTTGGAAGCCTTACTTAACTTCCAACAAGTCATCATCGACCTCACTGGTATGGAAATCTCTAACGCCTCCCTGTTAGACGAAGCAACCGCTGCTGCGGAAGCCATGACCTTGATGAAACGTTCTAATCGCAAGAAGAGCAATTTACTCTTTGTGGCCGATCACTGCTTACCACAAACCATTGATGTGGTGAAAACTCGTGCTGAGCTGCTGGGCATTGATTTGGTCATAGACAATGTTGACAAACTGGCTGAGCATGATGTCTTCGGTGCTATCGTCCAATATCCAGGCTTGGACGGCGAAGTAAAAGATCTTGCACCAATGATAGAAAGTGCCCATCAACAGCAAGCTTTGGTCAGTGTGGCAGTAGATCTATTGTCACTTGTGCTACTTAAATCTCCAGGTGCAATGGGTGCGGACATTGTTTTTGGTAGCGCACAGCGCTTTGGCGTACCAATGGGCTTTGGTGGACCACACGCTGCTTTCTTAGCGACAAAAGATACTTACAAACGTTCTATGCCTGGCCGAGTCATTGGTGTTTCTAAGGACAGCCATGATCAAGCTGCGTTGCGTATGGCCATGCAAACTCGCGAACAACATATTCGTCGTGAAAAGGCCACCTCCAATATCTGTACCGCTCAAGCCTTGCTGGCCATGATGGCCAGCTTTTATGCGGTTTATCACGGCCCGCAAGGTTTAAAGAAAATCGCTTCCCGGGTTGCTGGCTTAACGCATTTTCTTGCCCGTCAATTGCAAGCAAGCGGCTTTGCTGTCAATGCAAGCCACTTTGACACCCTAGTAATACAAACAGGCGATAAAACGCAATTCATCTATGATAAAGCACAAGCAAAACTAATGAATTTCTATCAAGCAAACGACAGTAGCTTGTCTATTGCCTTGAACGAAACCACCAAACCGCAAGATATTGTCGACATCCTAGCTTGTTTTGACATAGCCACAGACCTAGAAAGCATAGCCGGCATGACCATTAGCTTTGGTATTGCTGAGGATCTATTACGTCAAGACGAGATTTTGACCCATCCGGTTTTCAACAGTCACCACAGTGAAACCGAATTGATGCGCTACATGCATCAACTGGAAGTAAAAGACATAGCTTTAAACCAAAGCATGATTCCGTTGGGCTCATGTACCATGAAGCTCAATTCGGCGTCAGAGATGATTCCGGTCACTTGGCCAGAGTTCGGTCGTATCCACCCATTTGCTCCAGACGATCAGGTTTCTGGTTATCATGCGTTACTGAAAGAACTGATTGCCATGCTGTCCAAAGCCACTGGTTACGATACGGTTTCTTTACAGCCTAACTCTGGTGCACAAGGCGAATACGCAGGCTTGGTAGCGATTGATAAATACCACAAATCTCGCGGTGATCACGATCGTGATGTCTGTTTAATCCCAAGTTCTGCTCATGGCACCAACCCAGCTTCCGCAGCCCTTGCTGGTATGAAAGTGGTGATAGTCAAGTGCGATGACAACGGCAATATTGACCTTGTCGACCTTGCTGAAAAAGCCGAAAAACACGCTGATCAATTAAGCTGTATCATGGCCACTTACCCTTCAACCCATGGTGTATTTGAAGAGCACATTCGTGAAGTGTGTGACACGGTACACAAATTTGGTGGTCAAGTTTACATTGATGGCGCCAACCTAAACGCTTTGGTCGGTATTGCTCCTCCAGGTAGCTTTGGTGGCGATGTGTCTCACCTAAACTTGCACAAAACCTTCTGTATTCCGCACGGCGGTGGTGGCCCTGGTATGGGCCCCATTGGCGTGAAATCGCACCTTGCACCTTTCCTCCCGGGACACAAAGTTAGCCCGGTTTTGGACATGGAAGAACAACACGGCGCGGTATCCGCAGCCCCTTATGGCAGTGCGAGCATTCTGGTGATCACCTGGATGTACATCAAAATGATGGGGGATCAAGGCTTAAGAGACGCGACTCATAATGCCATCCTGAACGCCAATTATGTCGCCACTCGTCTAGGGGAACACTACCCTGTGCTTTATACAGGTAAGAACAATACGGTTGCTCATGAATGCATCATTGACATTCGCCCCTTGAAAGCAGAATCAGGCATCTCAGAAGAAGACATTGCTAAGCGCTTAATGGACTTTGGCTTCCATGCGCCAACCATGTCTTTTCCTGTGGCAGGCACATTAATGATTGAGCCAACAGAATCAGAAAATCTTGAAGAGCTGGATCGCTTCTGCGACGCCATGATTCAAATTCGCAAAGAAATCAGTAAGGTTCAAGCGGGAGAATGGCCTTTAGAAGACAACCCCCTTGTCAATGCTCCACATACGGCAGCAAGTCTGTTATCGGTAGAGTGGAGCCACAGCTACTCTCGCGAAGAAGCGGCTTATCCTCTTGCTTGGATAAAAGCCCGTAAATATTGGCCGCCTGTTGGTCGTATTGATAATGTTTACGGTGATCGTAACCTATTTTGTGAGTGTCCTCCGATAGACAGTTACGAATAAATAACGATAGATAGAAAATGACAAAAACCCTCAAAAAACGAGCCAAATGGCTCGTTTTTTTTAACCTTTCATTGTGTTCACATGAATGACCTTGATCCCAATTCTTGTCTGCGACTTTTTCATCGTCTTTTTACTTTAGTAGCAACACAAAACAAATTGTTACGCACAAACAACAATCATCTCACCCTTGTTTCGTAATTTTGTCTACTCTAATAAAAGGGCGACAAAGGGGAGCATGTATGAAAGGTGCGGTGTTTACAAATTTTCAAGAGATGGTTGAAGAGCAATTTGGTATGGCTTGTTGGGAGTCTCTCATTGATCAGTGCGATTTGCCAAGTGAAGGCATTTATACCAGTTCAGAAACCTATGACGATGAAGAAATACTTTCCTTGGTGGTGGCGTTATCTGAATATACTTCCACTCCAGCACCTGAATTAATAGAAGCATTTGGTCGTTATCTATATGTTGGTTTAGCGCATGGCTTACCCCCTTCCATGATGGACTTTCCAGACCTATGGAGCTTACTTGAAGCGGTAGATTCTGTTATCCATGTTGAAGTCAATAAGCTGTATCCGGATGCTCTTACGCCAAAAATCATTGTCACCGAAAAGCGAGACAATGGCGTAACCCTATATTATCAGTCACCAAGAAAATTATGTGTATTGGCCATTGGTTTGATTCATAAAGCAGCAGAAACATTCGATACTCCAATCAGCATCAAACATGAGTGTTGCATGAATGATGGAGCAGACCATTGCTCTTTAGTTATTGAAAAATTCTAAACTGGACAGAAAGTCTACTATGGATTACGAAGCCGCTTTCCAACGGGAAAGAAAAGCTCGAAAACAAGCCGAATCAATACTCGAGCAAAAGAGTCGAGAATTGCATTTTGCTAACTCTGCTTTAAAAGAAAACGTAGAGTCCCTTCATTTTGCTGTCGAAAAAAATAAGTTTCTTATTCATATAGGTGACTATGGTATCAATCGTCCTAAGCTTCGTGACTTTCTTCCCATATTGTTAAAGAACATGATGTCGTTAAGTAACATGGCTTTCTCAGCTTTCATTCACTTTCCGTTTAACAGCCAACAAAGCCATTTTCTTTCACCAATTTACCGAAAACCAAGTGCTGAATCCGATGAGCAAAATGAACTCTCTATACCGGATGGCGACCTAAAGAATATTATTTGGGAAATTGAAGCCCTCATACGTGAAGAAAAAATTTTGCTCACTAAAAACATAAAGATAGCGATAGATAATCAAGATATCGACACTGTCATCGCCATCCCCATCATTAGCTTAGAGCATTTAAGCGGGATTCTTATTTTATTTAATAACGGCATAACACAAACACAAGCACAACTATTAAAGGTATTTGAGTCAGGAACCAAACAACTTGCCATCATAATGGAACACAGATATCAAGATGATAAATTGCTTGAAAGTTATAATGAAATTTCAAAAACCAATCAGGCATTGAAAGAAGCACAAAAACAGCTAGTACAGTCCGAAAAAATGGCTACAGTGGGACAATTATCCGCAGGTATCGCCCATGAAATTAACAATCCGATGGGCTTTATCAAGAGCAATATTAACTCTTTATCGAATTATCTAGACGATTTCATTCGCTATATCAAAGTAACCCAATCCCTTTCGTACCAAGACCATCAACCCAATGATGAATTAATCAATATAATCAAAAAATTAGAAGAGATTTGGCAAGATGTAGATATGAATTTCTTGCTTGGAGATACAAAGCAGCTGTTAGAGGAATCCCAACAAGGGATAAAGCGTATCATCGACATTGTCGGAGGATTAAAACGCTTCTCTCGTCAATCTGACGACCAAAAGGAACCTTGCGATATAGTACTAATTATTGAAGAGGCATTAAAACTGGCGAGTAATGAACTAAAATACAAAGGTAACATCTCAAAAGAGTTTCAAACGGTTCAACTAATTCAAGGCAACAGCGGTGAACTCTTACAGGTTTTTTTGAATTTATTTGTGAATGCCGCGCATGCTATGGATGAACAGGGAGAATTACACATTAGGATTAATGACGCCCAAACAGGCGTTAAAATCAGCATTACTGATAACGGCTGCGGCATAGATGAAGTGCACTTAGAATCCATATTCACCCCCTTCTTTACAACAAAAGAAGTGGGTATTGGTACTGGACTCGGTTTGTCCATTTCTTATGGCATTATTGAAAATCATCAAGGCTCAATAGAGGTCACCAGTAAAGTGGGTAATGGTACTAGCTTTAACATCTTTCTGCCCTACACAACCAAAAAAGTGAATTTGAATTCAACGGAGAAGGCTGAATGACTGAGAATGATGTGGATATGGACATAAAAGAAACGGAAGAAGTGTCAAACTTACTTTTAGTAGACGATGAAGCCAATGTTTTATCCTCACTAAAGCGTTTATTTCGTAAAAGCAATTGTCATGTTATAACAGCAAGCAGTGGCCAAGAAGGGCTGGAAGTCTTAGCTGAGCATAATATTGATGTCATTATTTCAGATGCCCGTATGCCAGAAATGAGTGGTCCAGAATTTCTTGGCCTTGCCGCTGAGCAATACCCAAACACTGTCCGATTCCTGTTAACTGGACAAGCCGACATGGAATCGGTTATTGATGCAATCAACCTAGGCAAAGTTTCTCATTACATTCAAAAACCCTGGGACGATGATCAAATCAAAAAACTGGTCAGTGACGCTCTTGAAACCATAAATTTAAAGAATAAGAATGAACAACTGCACGCTCTTCTTGCCGAAAAAAATGCCAAGCTGACAGAGTTAAACGAATCCTTAGAAGCAACCGTCAAGGAACGCACTCAAAAAGTCATAGAAATTAATGCCGCTCTTCAGGAGAACTATAAGCATACCGTTGATTTATTCGCCAATCTTTTGGACATGCGAAGTGCTCCCAGCAGCAATTCAGATGTGCCAGACATTATTAATTTAGTAATGAGTATCGCTGCCAAGTTGAATGTTCCATTACGTGAACAAAGTCATTTGGAAAGAGCTGCGAAAATGCGCTATATGAGCCATGTGTGTTTTTCCGATGAGTTACTGACGATTCCCTACTCTCTATTGTCTGACAAACAAAAAAAAGAATATGAACAATACCCAATCCAAGGCGCCAATCTCATTAGGAATATACGTCCTCTGGTGCCTGTTGCACAGATCATTCTTTACCATAAAGAATACTTAAATGGTGAAGGCTACCCAAACGGAGAAAAAGCTGACAGCATCCCCAAATCAGCCAAAATACTTGCCGTCGCTAATGATTATATTGAACTGAGAGTTGGTCGCTTACTTGAAACGCCAATGTCAAACCAAGAGGCGATTGATTATCTGGTTGCAAAAGCCGACACTTTTTATGACAAGGAAGCGGTTAATGCACTAAAAGAATTGCTTTCATTGCAGAAAACCACCAAACCTATCAGTAACCAATGTGTTAACAGTTCACAACTCCAAGCAGGCATGATACTGGCTCAAGATTTAACCAATCACAATGGCGACCTACTATTACCCAAAGGCGCCACATTGGCTGAAAGTAGCATCATTATTTTAAACAATTTAGAACACAATAATGATCAAGATTTCCAATTGTTTGTCGATATTCCTGTTGGAATGGAGGTGCCTAATTCATTAATAGAATCTCAACCTAGTTAATTCAGTTGCCGTTTTCCATAAATAGTGATGCACCAAGTGTATAAAAATAGTGTCGGAATGCGTTACCAATTCGCTCTCTTTGCTCACCTTGAGGATATAACCCTCTTTGAGTATCAATAGAATACCGAGTCCCTCGCACTAAAAATGGATTCGTCGGACAGGCATCTTCCACAAAGGCTTCAAAAGATCGAGCACACAACTCTTCAGGTTTCGCATAATACAAAATGTTATATTCTTGATCGGCTTTTTGAGAAGCTCGAAAAAGCTCACTTGGCTCGCTCCCTGAAAGATTAAGCATAATGGCCTTAAAACAAGCAATCAGTGCAATATTCAAAGGGTGATGACGAAAGTTTTCTGTATCCGATGTATTAAGCCAAACATTGGAGGCAAAACTCATTGATGGTGTTTGGGGATATAACTTATCCGCCATATAATGATCAAAAGCATGAAACCACTCATGCGCTAAACTGCCAGCACCGGCGTTTTTTGCCAAGGCAAGCTGTCGAGTTGAAGGAGTATAATGTGCAGCTACGCCCGGCTGCCCTCCTTTCCCATATTGCAACCCCAGGCTTCCTCGAAGAGAAATTAAGCTTTCAGGTCCCTGTAAAACGCCCATCAAATCGACTAAAGCCCGATGAAAATGTAAGGCTGCCTGATCTCTTTCTTCAGGCGTAACCCAGCTACCAATTTCGATTCCACGAAAATCAAACTGGCGTCGTATTTCCACAAAAGAAATCTCATTATGGACAGAATAATTCATAGACTAAGCATTCTTGATAAATTCATATTTATTGGCAAACACTCATCATTTATTGATATACGCTATGGCATTAGGATAGATGAACTTTTTGTATTTTTAATACTGCCCTCAAAAAAACAATAATTTAATACTTGGCTGTCAGTGCTGAAGCCATTAAAGCATTCCATTCATCATCTAATGGCACTTCAAACACTTTTTTCTCTCCATTTAACTCAATAACTAATCGTGTGGCGTGTAAACACAAACGCTTAAAACCAAGCGCCTTGCTTGCTTTCAAGTTTTCCGCAGGAGAATATTTATCATCCCCAACAATGGGGTAGCCAGCATGCAATGTATGCACACGAATTTGGTGAGTTCTACCTGTGACTGGTTCGCATTCTATTAGACTGTAACCTTCAAATTGACGTACTAACTTAAATAAAGTCAAACTGTCTTTGCCTTCAGTGTGTACTTTTACAATACGTTCTCCTGACTTAAGCTCATTTTTCAGCAGTGGTGCATTCACTTGTTGTTTACGTTTAGGCCAGCTGCCATAAACCAAAGCCAAATAAGTTTTCTGCACGCCCTCTTTTTCCCGTAACGCCGCATGCAAATCTTTGAGAACAGAACGTTTCTTGGCAATCATGATCAATCCTGATGTATCTCGATCAAGACGATGCACCAACTCAATGAATTTTTCCTGTGGTCGCATTTGCCTTACCACTTCAACCAAACCAAAACTCAATCCACTACCACCATGTACGGCAAGCCCAGTTGGTTTATTTATCACAAGCAACCCGTTATCCTCATAAACAATACGGGACTCAATGTCATTTTTTAGTCGATCAGGTAATTCTGGCTTTTTTGACACAGGGGCAAGCACAATTGGCGCAATACGCACCACATCTTCATTTTGCAAACGATAATCTGGTTTGATTCGTTTTTTATTGACCCGAATTTCGCCCTTCCTTAATAAGTTATAAATTTTGCCTTTGGGCACACCTTTCAAAAAAGTAAGAAGGAAGTTATCAATCCTTTGTCCGTGATTGTTTTCATCTATTGTAATGTAGCGAACGGCTGGTCGTTCTGTTAATTTTTGTTCTAATTCGGACATATGCAAAGATTGGTTTCCTTTATAATTGAAGCACTTAGTTTTTACTGCTATATTCACATTCGCAAAGGGTAAGAGGTAACAAAACGCCTCGAAGATAAGATGCAAGAAATGAATGAAACTGCCAAAGCGACACTTTGGCCCTATCTTACCTCTGTAACAGTTAATCTTAAATATTAAACCGCATGATTCGGAAAAATCCGCGTCAGTGGCAGGAATTTCATTAAGTTGCTCAACCTCGCGTTTGCGTAGTTTGACCAAAAGGCAAAGAAACGAGACCAGTTAAAGAGACTATTTAGTAATTATCGAGGCAGCGACCGCTACAAGCGTTTAGTTAGAAATAAATGAGTCATTGATTCATCTCGCCGGACAAAAAACTGAATGATTTGCTCTATAATTTTGAGTCAGATTGATTAATGCTTGCCCTGACACTGCTGTGGCTATTTCGTATCAGCTAACAGAGTTCACATACACAATGATTAGAATGTTAATAAATGCAACTCAGCAAGAAGAATTGCGTGTTGCCTTGGTAGACGGTCAGCGTCTATACGATCTTGATATCGAATCCGGCTCTCGTGAGCAAAAAAAATCCAATATATACAAAGGTAAAATTACTCGTGTTGAACCGAGTTTAGAAGCTGCCTTCGTAGACTTTGGTGCAGAACGACATGGATTCCTTCCACTCAAAGAAATATCCAAAACCTACTTCTCTAAAAAAGTCAGCAATGATGGTCGCATCAATATCAAAGATGTGATCAGCGAAGGCCAAGAAGTTATTGTTCAAGTTGATAAAGAAGAACGAGGCAACAAGGGTGCGGCACTAACAACTTTCGTCAGTTTGGCTGGTCGTTACCTAGTATTGATGCCTAATAATCCGCGTGCTGGTGGTATTTCTCGCCGTATCGATGGCGATGATCGTTCACAATTAAAAGAAGCCATGTCTGGTCTTTCTACTCCAGAAAATGGCGGCTTGATCGTCCGTACTGCTGGCGTAGGGCGATCTACGGAAGAGCTACAATGGGATTTGGATTATCTAGAAACTCTTTGGGCCTCCATCACCAAAGCGGCAGCAGAAAAACCTGCACCCTTCTTAATTTATCAAGAGAGTAATATTGTTATTCGCGCCATTCGTGATTATTTACGCGAAGACATTGGTGAAGTACTTATTGATGAAAAACAAGCTTACCAAGATGCAGTCAACTTTGTGATGCAGGTGATGCCGCATTTCAAATCTCGTATCAAGCTTTATACTGATTCCACCCCTTTATTTAACCGTTTCCAAATCGAAACTCAGATAGAAACCGCCTTCCAGCGTGAAGTCCGCCTGCCTTCTGGTGGTTCCATTGTCATTGACCCAACAGAAGCCCTAGTCTCTATCGATATTAACTCAGCACGGGCAACCAAAGGTGGTGACATCGAAGAGACGGCATTGCAGACTAACTTGGAAGCAGCCGATGAGATTGCTCGTCAATTACGTCTTCGTGATATCGGTGGTTTGGTGGTTATTGACTTCATCGATATGACACCAGTACGCAATCAGAAAGAAGTTGAAAACCGTATGAAAAATGCCCTAGAGGCTGATCGTGCGCGAGTGCAATTAGGCAGGATTTCACGCTTTGGATTGTTGGAAATGTCTCGTCAGCGCTTGCGCCCTTCTCTTGGCGAAACCAGCGGTATTGTGTGTCCTCGTTGTAACGGGCAAGGCTTCATTCGTGATGTAGAGTCTTTAGCCCTATCGGTACTTCGCCTTATTGAAGAAGAATGTGCAAAAGAAAGAACCGCGCAAATACGCGCCGTATTACCTGTTTCTGTTGCCACCTTCTTGCTAAATGAAAAGCGTACCAATATTGCTAAAATTGAAAAACGTAACAGTGTTCATATCATATTGGTGCCAAACCCACACATGGAAACCCCCCACTTTGAAGTGGAACGGATTCGTGATGACAACTCAGTTATCTCTCAAAATGACACCAGCTACAATTTGGTAGAAACACCTGAACAACCCCCTTACGAGCCAAGACAAGTAAGCGAAACCCTTCATCAGCAAGCTGCGGTAACTAGCATTGCACCTAAGGCCCCTGCACCGGCACATTCTGCTTCAGCAACGAAAGCCAAATCCACAAACCCAAGCTTGCTAAAACGCATTTTAGTGGCTCTATTTGGTGATGCTTCTGGTCAAAAAACCAACAACAAGAGCAACACCTCAAAAGCCTCTGCAAATAATTCGAAGAATCGAAACAATAAGGGTAAAAACAACCGCCCTAACCGCAACAAGCGCAACCTGAAACACCAAAGCAATGAACGCGCTGATGCTATGCAAGAGAAGCCGCGCTCTACTCGCCAATCACGTCGCGAGCAAGCTGAGGCTGGTCATAATAACGCTAATAAGAATGGTCGTCGCAATAACCGCTCTAATCGTAATAACCAAGACGGCAAGGTAGAAACACAAGAGCAAGCAAAAGTGTCTCGTCCACCAAAAGAAGTGCCTGAGGTGAAGGAGCGTAAACGTGATCGCAATGAAAATCGTCGTCGCAACGGTAAAATAAAAGACGAGGCTCAAGAGGCCGCCAAGTTACAAGAAGTAGCAGAAGCAACAAAAGCGGAAGCAGTACAACAAACACAAGCTGACATTCAAGAGTCTACTAGCGAAAACACTCAAGATGACACTCAGCCTCGTCGTTCTCGTCGATCTCGCCGCTCCCGTCGTCCGCAAAACAATGAAAATACAATTATTGAAAATAGCAAGGTTGAAGACAAGCTAGTTGAAGAAACAGACGTTTCCGAAGACAAGCTTGTTGCATCGGCGACAGACGCCAGTGTAGAGATCATAGATGAATCGGTAACACCTGTAAAAAATGAGCTAAATACACGTGATACTGATACCGCTTCCGCAGCCCTCGACGCATTAGATGAAAATGCCAATCAGGATGATAATAAGCCAACCGTAGAACCCTATGCTGAAGACTCTCAGGCGACTGTAGAGCACACAGAGCAAGTACCAGCAGGAGCTGAAGTTGAAACAGAAACCGCTGAGAAAACGGAACAAAAAGCAAAAGTTAAGCCTAAAATGTCCGTTAAAGCTCAAATAAGTACTGAGGTTCCTTCAGTTCAGCAAGAAAGCGAAGTTGCAGAGCAATCAAGGACTCAATCTGATCATTCGGATGTGTCTCTAGAAGAAACGCAAACGATGACAACCTCTTCTGAAAAAGTTGAACAAGCTGAAGAAATAGATAAAATCGAAGAACAAGCTACTGATGAAAAGGCTTCTAGGGTTGAAACAAGTGCCGTAAGTGTGGAAGTAGAGGCTCAAGAAACCAATTTGACGCCAGAAACAGAAGCGCAAAAAGTAAATAATGAACCACTTGCTGAAGTTGAGCCAACTGATGTAACAACAGACGAAAACAGCGAAGTTACTACTAAGAAGGTTCGTGTTGCTCGTCGCGGTCGCGGTAAACCTGCTACCAAACCGGTAACCGAAACGGCAGCTCCGGTAGAATTGCCGGCGGCTATTTTGGCTCAACAAGAAAAATTTCGCCAAGAACAAGAAGAAAAACGCAATGCATCTGCCTCTCGACGCCGAGCATCAAAAGGCCGTGTTAAAAACGACCCAAGATTAATGCGTGAAGAGAGCCAAACGGCTGAAGAAAGTATCGAATCAAATTAGATTTATAGGATGTAATATTTTCTTCCCATAAAGAGCCCGCCTTTGCGGGCTCTTTTGCAGAGATATGTAGACTTTTATTCAACGGACTGATATTGATATAAAAACGGATAGGTAGACTGAATGATCATTGATTTTTCTCGTTTTAAGGATTGGACATTGGTAGGTGATTTATTCGGTGGCGCTACTACCGCTATCGTTTCCCTACCACTGGCATTGGCTTTTGGTGTCGCCTCTGGGGCTGGCGCGGAAGCAGGTTTATGGGGTGCTATTTTGGTTGGTTTTTTCGCCGCGGTGTTTGGTGGCTCAACCAGCTTAATCTCAGAACCCACTGGCCCCATGACGGTTATAATGACGGCCGTTCTCACCAGCATGATGGCAGCTAGCCCCGAAAGTGGTTTAGCCATGGCTTTTACAGTTGTTATGATAGCCGGACTTTTTCAAATTACCCTTGGCTATCTTAAGCTTGGAAAATACATCACCCTCATGCCTTACAGTGTCATATCAGGCTTTATGTCTGGTATCGGCGTTATCTTAATTATCTTGCAACTTGCTCCTTTTCTTGGACATCCATCCCCTCCCGGTGGTGTTGTCGGTACACTCACCGCATTACCAAACCTATTAATGAACTTGAAATTCTCAGAACTTTTTTTAGGCTTATTAACCCTAGGGGTGTTGTTTTACTTACCTAAGAAATGGCGTCGTTTCGCCCCACCTCAGCTCATTGCATTGGTGGTTATTACGTTAATTTCCATCATATTATTTGATACAGACGACGTAAGGCGTATCGGTCTCATTCCATCAGGTTTGCCATCCATTCACTGGCCAACGTTTGAATTTCCTGTGATTATGGAAATGGTCATCAATGGCTTAGTGCTTGGTACATTGGGTTGTATCGATACTTTATTAACTGCTGTGATTGCAGATAGCTTGACCCGTAAAGAGCATGATTCAAACCGAGAGCTTATTGGTCAAGGTGTGGCAAACTTTGTTTCCGGCCTGCTGGGTGGCTTACCTGGTGCAGGCGCAACAATGGGAACCGTAGTTAACATTCAAACTGGCGCTAAATCTCCTCTTGCCGGTATAACCCGCGCGCTAATATTGCTCTTAGTCGTATTAGGAGCCTCACAGTTGATTAGCCCGATTCCGATGGCAGTATTAGCTGGAATTGCTTTGTATGTGGGCATAAATATTCTTGACTGGAGTTTCTTAAAACGCGCACATAAGGTTGCTCTCTCTCCTACCATCATAATGTATGGCGTAATGACATTAACCGTCTTTGTGGATTTGATGGTTGCTGTTGGCATAGGTGTTTTCATTGCAAACATCATGACCATCGAAAAGCTTAGCCGTTTACAATCGGGTAATGTAAGAGCCATTAGTGACGCAGACGACGACATACCACTTACCGAGGCTGAAAAAGGCTTATTGGATAATGCAAATGGAAATGTTTTGTTGTTCTATCTTTCAGGACCAATGATCTTTGGTGCAAGTAAAGCTATCGCTAAACATCATAACCGTATACATAACTACAAAGCCGTAGTATTAGATCTCAGTGCCGTACCTATGATGGACCTAACCATAGGTCTTGCTCTGGAAAACGCCATTAAAGATGCGATAGACGCCAATTGCGCTGTTTATATTTACAGCCCAAATGGGCAAACGACCGAACGTCTGGAAAAACTTGGCGTCATAAGTCGTCTACCCAGCGATGCCTTCTGTGACTCTCGTCTTGAAGCATTAGAACAGGCAGTCGAATGTATATCTGCTAATCAAAACGCGTAACATTTGGTCTGATAAAACCAAGTCTTTCATATCAAGTTGTGCATTAAGGCCTGATTTCGGTAGATCATCGAATTCAGGCCTTTTACAAATACACTAAATCAACTTGTCATAGATTGATTGTTTACACTCACAGTGACTTTTCGCTGAGTATTTCGATCCACTAATTCCTGAAACGATTTTGTCTCTTCTATACGTTCCATACCGAAAGACGTAAAGTGTTCTTCGGTATAATTTTGCCTAGCCAATAATGGATTCGTATATATCTGAGTGATAGCATCATATGCAACCATTGCTGTTTGTAGCCCACCCGTCAAAGTTAACTCACTGTCCTCTGCAAACAATCCAACAGTAAATTCTAGCTTATCAATATGGCCATACAACTTCTCTAACTCCTTATTAATGGTTGAGTTATGAGAAAGCTGTTCAAAGGAATCTAACCTTTGCAAGCCAAATTTTTCTCTATAATCATTGTAAGATCTCAGCTGCCAATCTCGTCCCTTGTTAATCATAGACTGTTCCGCAGGCATCAAGAAAGCTGGAACATTATCAAGAGTGATCTGCCCAGCGGCTTGCTGAGTAGCTGCCTCTAGCAAATTACTTAAGCCTTCTTGTGTTAACAACGAAAAATTTTGTACAAAACTTTCACTTCGACCTGAAATCTCTAACGCGTCAGGAACTAAGCCATGCCATCGATATAAAAGATTAAACTCGGCAGCGATCCAAGGCTCACGATACCAATCTTTTTTCTCGACATAACTGGGATCCATAATTAACACGTCAACCCCAGCAATATGGTTTACATAATCTTCTATAACAAGCTTCATTAATACGACTGTGTTAATGATTCGTGCGGTATGAAACAGTCGATCATCATCCCAATCTGGATACAAAATCGACAAATTATCACAAATATTATTATGCTCCCTTAAAAACAAAGTGCTCATCACCATATGGCCAATAATAGAGTTGCCGCGCTCTAAACCTGTGGCAAACAACTGCGTTTTTTGCTCTGTGGTTAAATTACCAAAAATTGATTCCATCCAATCTTTATCCGCGATATAAGGCAGTCTTTCATAACACTCTTTGACTTGCCATTCTCCTTTATCATTTAGTTCGCCTAAATAATCTGGATACTCTTCGCCATCAATAATTTGACTTTTTAATTTGCCCTTGCTCCCGGAACGAAGCATTAGAGCGACCTCTTCATTTGGGCCATAAATTTGGGCAAGATCGATATTGTGGTTCGATGTCGTCTTTCTAAGATCAATATGATCTGAACGAAAAAAACCATCCGTAAACCATTGAGCAAAAAACATAAAAAATACTGAAGAGCGTCCTTCTTTCAAACCATTCTCGCGCTTAAATAATTCAGTAACTTGTCCAAATGGATATTCTTTTGTTCCATCATTGGAAGGCAAGCCCTTAATAAAGCTATCTTCGGCAGGAGATAAATGAAGGTCAAAAAAAGATTTATTAGTAACGGTATGCCAAGTTAAATAGGAACTCGGCGGCTGATTCTTTTTATCAACAGGCGACCATAGGCTATAGCTATTTGGTCTTGCTGTAGTAGCCGTAGCCAATTGATTCGAAACAATTCTATTAATTAGACGAGTAACAAGGGGGAAAAAATTCACAATCCTTAATAGTCCGATTAATAATGAGCTTTTCATATAATTTTCCTTTTAGCTAGTTTTCCTATCCATCACCTATTTAGAATAAATGTCGTTTTCAAATTCTCAAACACCAGTATTCTACTCGGTAATGCCATTATTACTGCGATCTACTTTAAAACTAGAAATAACAATACGAGATGTATATTCCAGATATAATATCTCTATCAGAGTATATTGTTAACACAAGAAAAAGGGACAGAAGTAAGATGTAAACATAACAATGCCGTAACATGTTTTGTCATAGATCCCTTATACATAACAAGTTAAAAAGTTATGTTCTCGTGCTGCGCCCCAGCATTGACTAAATATTAGGCAACAATAGGAGCGGCTCTTGCTTTATTTAAGAACAGAACATCTGATAAATAATGAATTAAGTATTCTTTGGGAGCCCAGTAGAGCTTTATTTTGCTGAATGACAGCTGTCTTAAGCTATGGATTCCTATCCATTGAGACTAGAATATTGCCCGAATTCCTTCAAGCAGCAACAAGAAAAACATGATATCTCTTTCCTTTAGACACAATAAGAAAAACCAAAAAGCGTAACTTTTAAAACACTATATTCACAAAATTCGAAGCAGCATGACTCGCTGACAACCACAGTGACACAAGGAATCTGCTTGGATCTGATTATGTGAACAAAGAAGGTTTGACTTTCTTACAAACGTAAAAAGGCCCCGACCGTTTCCGATCAGGGCTTCTTAATTAAGATCTTGATAACGACCTACTCTCACATGGGATCTCCCACATGTTTATCCCCTTGAGGGACTACCATAGACATGGCGAGCGCCTGTGGCGTATAAAGAGCCACTTCTGAGTTCGAGATGGGATTAGGTGGTTAATTCGGTAGAACACCTCTACCTCAGAAAACTACTTTACCTATCTTCATTCTGACTTTCTTCCACACGTAAAAAAGCCCCGACCGTTTCCGATCAGGGCTTTCTGTATATGAAGCTTGACGATTTTTATGCCCTTTGCGGTACGACCTACTCTCACATGAGATCTCCCACATGCTTATCCCCTTGTGGGACTACCATAGACATGGCGAGCGCCTGCGGCGTATAAAGAGCCACTTCTGAGTTCGGGATGGGATTAGGTGGTTCAATCATACCATCGCAAGAATTGCGCCTTGGAGGTTTACTCCCCCTGCTTTTATTTTGAGCTTCTTACAGACGTAAAAAAGCCCCGACCGTTTCCGATCAGGGCTTTCTGTATGAGAAGCTTGACGATTTTTATGCCCTTTGCGGTACGACCTACTCTCACATGAGATCTCCCACATGCTTATCCCCTTGAGGGACTACCATAGACATGGCGAGCGCCTGTGGCGTATAAAGAGCCACTTCTGAGTTCGGGATGGAATTAGGTGGTTCAACCATACCCTTAATTTAGATCCAATGCAGCATGAGTCGCTGACGACGTCAGTGACGCAAGGCGTCGTGCTTGTATCGGATTATGTGAACAAGGAAGCTTTAACTTTCTTATAGACGTAAAAAAGCCCCGACCGTTTCCGATCAGGGCTTCTTAATTAAGATCTTGATAACGACCTACTCTCACATGGGATCTCCCACACTACCATCGGCGATGGCGCTTTTCACTTCTGAGTTCGGGATGGGATCAGGTGGTTCAACGCCTCTATGATTATCAAGAAAACTCGGATGTGCTCAGCACAAATTCGTTTACTTGTTCACTTTAACAATCAACTTTTGAAACAGCGATAATCAAGTATCAAACCGATTTATCGTAAATTCTTTGTAGCTCACTCTGTTTTCTTCAGAGTTCTGTAAAACCACTTTGGTGTTATATGGTCAAGCCTCACGAGCAATTAGTATTGGTTAGCTCAACGCCTCACAACGCTTACACACCCAACCTATCAACGTCCTAGTCTCGAACGGCTCTTTAGGGGACTTAAAGTCCCAGTGAGATCTTATCTTGAGGGAGGCTTCCCGCTTAGATGCTTTCAGCGGTTATCCCGTCCGAACGTAGCTACCCGGCAATGCCACTGGCGTGACAACCGGAACACCAGAGGTTCGTCCACTCCGGTCCTCTCGTACTAGGAGCAGCTCCTCTCAAATCTCAAACGTCCACGGCAGATAGGGACCGAACTGTCTCACGACGTTCTAAACCCAGCTCGCGTACCACTTTAAATGGCGAACAGCCATACCCTTGGGACCGGCTTCAGCCCCAGGATGTGATGAGCCGACATCGAGGTGCCAAACACCGCCGTCGATGTGAACTCTTGGGCGGTATCAGCCTGTTATCCCCGGAGTACCTTTTATCCGTTGAGCGATGGCCCTTCCATACAGAACCACCGGATCACTAAGACCTACTTTCGTACCTGCTCGACGTGTCTGTCTCGCAGTTAAGCGTGCTTTTGCCTTTACACTCTATGCATGATTTCCGACCATGCTGAGCACACCTTCGTGCTCCTCCGTTACTCTTTGGGAGGAGACCGCCCCAGTCAAACTACCCACCACACAGTGTCCTCGATCCCGATAAGGGACCTGAGTTAGAACCTCAAACATACCAGGGTGGTATTTCAAGATCGGCTCCACTAAAACTGGCGTCTTAGTTTCAAAGCCTCCCACCTATCCTACACAAGTAGGTTCAAAGTTCACTGTGAAGCTATAGTAAAGGTTCACGGGGTCTTTCCGTCTAGCCGCGGATACACAGCATCTTCACTGCGATTTCAATTTCACTGAGTCTCGGGTGGAGACAGTGTGGCCATCGTTACGCCATTCGTGCAGGTCGGAACTTACCCGACAAGGAATTTCGCTACCTTAGGACCGTTATAGTTACGGCCGCCGTTTACTTGGGCTTCGATCAAGAGCTTCGCCTAAGCTAACCCCATCAATTAACCTTCAAGCACCGGGCAGGCGTCACACCCTATACGTCCACTTTCGTGTTTGCAGAGTGCTGTGTTTTTAATAAACAGTCGCAGCCACCTGGTATCTTCGACCGACCAGTGCTTACGGAGCAAGTCCTTCACACCGGCCGGCGTACCTTCTCCCGAAGTTACGGTACCATTTTGCCTAGTTCCTTCACCCGAGTTCTCTCAAGCGCCTTGGTATTCTCTACCTGACCACCTGTGTCGGTTTGGGGTACGGTTCACACATATCTGACGCTTAGAAGTTTTTCCTGGAAGCAGGGCATCAACCACTTCGTCCAAAAGAGGACTCGTCATCAATTCTCAGCATTCTCTATTAAAGAGTGGTCCGGATTTACCTAAACCACTTGCCTACAACCTTAAACGCGGACTACCATCGCCGCGCTGGCCTAGCCTTCTCCGTCTCTCCATCGCAATATGCATAAGTACAGGAATATTAACCTGTTTCCCATCGACTACGCTTTTCAGCCTCGCCTTAGGGGCCGACTCACCCTGCCCTGATTAACATGGGACAGGAAACCTTGGTCTTCCGGCGAGGGAGGTTTTCACTCCCTTTATCGTTACTCATGTCAACATTCGCACTTCTGATACCTCCAGGGTGCCTTACAGCTTCCCCTTCAACGGCTTACAGAACGCTCCTCTACCATACATAAACAGCAAAACCATCTACATATCCGTAGCTTCGGTGTACAGTTTGAGCCCCGTTATATCTTCCGCGCAGGCCGACTCGACTAGTGAGCTATTACGCTTTCTTTAAAGGGTGGCTGCTTCTAAGCCAACCTCCTAGCTGTCTAAGCCTTCCCACATCGTTTCCCACTTAACTGTAACTTGGGGACCTTAGCTGACGGTCTGGGTTGTTTCCCTTTCCACGACGGACGTTAGCACCCGCCGTGTGTCTCCCGTGCTCATACTCATTGGTATTCGGAGTTTGCATGGGGTTGGTAAGTCGGGATGACCCCCTAGCCCAAACAGTGCTCTACCCCCAATGGCAATACACGAGGCGCTACCTAAATAGCTTTCGAGGAGAACCAGCTATCTCCGAGCTTGATTAGCCTTTCACTCCTATCCACAAGTCATCCCCGGACTTTTCAACGTACGTGGGTTCGGTCCTCCAGTTAGTGTTACCCAACCTTCAACCTGCTCATGGATAGATCGCCCGGTTTCGGGTCTATTCCCAGCAACTATACGCCCTATTAAGACTCGGTTTCCCTACGGCTCCACTACATGCTTAACCTTGCTACTGAAAATAAGTCGTTGACCCATTATACAAAAGGTACGCAGTCACCGAACAAGTCGGCTCCCACTGCTTGTACGTACACGGATTCAGGTTCTATTTCACTCCCCTCACTGGGGTTCTTTTCGCCTTTCCCTCACGGTACTGGTTCACTATCGGTCAGTCAGGAGTATTTAGCCTTGGAGGATGGTCCCCCCATGTTCAGACAGGATAACACGTGTCCCGTCCTACTCGTTTTCATTCAAAAGGCGTTTTCGTATACGAGGCTATCACTCTCTACGGCCGCTCTTTCCAGAGCCTTCTACTAACACCAATTAAACTTAAGGGCTAATCCCCTTTCGCTCGCCGCTACTCAGGGAATCTCGGTTGATTTCTTTTCCTCCGGGTACTTAGATGTTTCAGTTCCCCGGGTTCGCCTCGTATGGCTATGGATTCACCATACGATACCCGCAAGCGGGTGGGTTTCCCCATTCGGACATGTTCGGATCACAGCGTGTTTATCCACTCCCCGAACCTTTTCGCAGATTACCACGTCCTTCATCGCCTCTGACTGCCAAGGCATCCACCGTGCACGCTTAGTCACTTGACCATATAACCCAAAATAGTTTTTTAACTTTCTAAGTGATACTTAGTCCGTCACTACTCTGAACTACATACCAACGCCGCTTTTGTCTCAGCATTGGATTTACGATCTTAGATTGTCGTCATTCTTAATCAGAAGGAAGTAAGATTAAGCACAACGCAATCCACCGGTTTGACGCTTGATTATCGTCTATTTCAAAAATTAAATTGTTAAAGAGCAAGTTTAGTGCAAAGCACTAAGTCAGATGCTTGATGATTCCATCAAACCTCTTGCTTAGAACTCTGTCTAATTCGCTTTAAGATAAGTAACCATGAGAACTCATGGCCATCAGATAATTTGTGTGAACGCTCACC